>JAHZHG010000006.1:23676-27629 GCA_019420425.1 Clostridiales bacterium | reverse complement strand
TAGGCATGGTCGTCTTGGACGGAACGGCCTTCATAACAATATTTACACTTTTTAATAAATTAGCTTTGGAACAGATCAGTTTCATGCTCAGGCTTCCTTTCGTTTTTCATGGCTCGATTTATGGTTAATGAAATATAAATAAACCGTAGTAGTCTTATTAGGGGCTGTGAATATGTGTAAAACTCCTTTTTGTCCCGAAAATAAAGCAAATTTTCGTTGAATAACCCGGTGAATATTTTCCAGAACCGCCGTGGATATTCGTCTTTTTATCCACATCGGACAGGAAGAAGAAGTTATCCACAAAAAAAGCCGAGGAAGGTTTATCCACATCCATCCACAGCCAATTCACGGCATGTCCCCGTGGATAAGTGGAAAACTATGTGGATAACTTTGATTATACTAGAGGTTCGGGTTGATTTTCTTTTTAATGGTGTTGACTGTTTTCTCTGTTGCCTCGGAGGTACGGATACCCTCATCAATCCGGTTTACCGCGTTCATTACCGTGGTATGATCCCGTTTGCCCAGAATCGCGCCGATGTTGACAAAGGAATTTTTCTTGTCACTTAGCATATTCCGGCAGAGATACATGGCAATATGTCTGGGAAATACGATTTCGCTGTTCCGCTTATGGCCGATCAAATCCGCCGGGGACAGATTAAAATGCTCTGCCACTGTGTTGATGATCAGCTCAGGAGTGATTTCCTTTGTCTCGTTGGGAGAGAGGATGTCCCGCAGAGCCTCACGGGCCAGATCAATCGTAATTTCTTTTTTCTCCAGGTTATTGTAAGCAATCAGGCGGTTCAGCGCGCCCTCCAGCTCACGGATGTTGGACTTAATATTAGAAGCAATGTATTCAATCACCTTGGGATCGATGTTATAGCCTTCCATCTCTTCCTTTTTGT
Source organism: Clostridiales bacterium (assembly GCA_019420425.1). GTDB lineage: Bacteria > Bacillota > Clostridia > Lachnospirales > Lachnospiraceae > JAHZHG01. Next base: position 26,727 of record JAHZHG010000006.1, on the reverse strand, counting down.
GAAGGATCGCCATTCTGGTTTCGAAGTCCGGAAGGGAGATGTCGGCAATCAGGCCCCACTCAAACCGGGAACGGAGACGTTCCTCCAGCGTCTCAATTTCCTTTGGCGGTTTATCACTGGAGATGATGATTTGTTTTTTGTTTCCATGGAGGTCATTAAAGGTATGGAAAAATTCCTCCTGAGTTGCTTCCTTTCCTATAATAAACTGGATATCGTCGATCAGAAGGACATCTATATTTCTGTACTTTTCCCGGAAACGGGTGAGTACAGAGGAATTTCCGTTACGGATGGCGTCAATCAGCTCATTGGTAAATGTTTCACTGGTAACATAGAGCACCTTTTTGTCGGGATCATCCTTTAAAATAAAATGGGCAATGGCGTGCATCAGGTGGGTTTTTCCCAGTCCCGGGCCTCCATAGAGGAACAGGGGGTTGTACATTTTTCCGGGCGATTCGGCAACAGCCAGGGATGCGGCGTGGGCAAACTGGTTATTTTTACCGACAACGAAGTTGTCAAAGGTATACTTGGGATTCAGGTTTGCCTTTTCAATCATCGAATTGCTGTCGGACCGTTTCGATAAAGAAGCCTCGCGTTTTTTTGCCTGTTCCGGGAGGATAAATTCGATTTCGTATTCCTCACCGGTAAGCTCCGCGATGGCTACTTTAATCGGAAACATGTATTTTTTGCTGATATATTCTATACCCATCTGTTCGGATGGAACGAGTATGGTCACTGTCTGATCCTCCACCCGGAACACCTGCAGCGGTTTTAGCCAGGTCTTGAAGGAAATCTCGGAAAGCTCATGTTCTATTTTGACCGTATTTAGGATTTCTTCCCATCGTTTTTTAACTGCGCTTGTTTGATCACTCATCTGTTTGTCTCCTTAAAAGTCATAAAGACAATTTTCCCTATAGTAATTTTAAACTAAATTGGTCAAATTATCAAGGATAGTTTTCCACAGAAAAAAAGAAATAAAAAGGAGTAAACTTAAGGATAGCAGGGGCTGTGGATAAATTATTCCGATTTTCCACAGGAAAAAAAGGGGGAAAAACCGGGAGTTTTGTAAATTATTCATGCGATATACACAATATAATAACAAGTTATCCACAAAGTTTTCCACAGGATGTGGATAAACATTACGTTAACTCGTGGAAAAATGGAAACATGGAAAAAAATGCAGGAATTACTTGACTTTGCGGGATTTAATGAATATAATTGAAATGATGTTTTTGAGCATAAGTATATTATTTTACCAATTATTTTATAGATGTTGGTGTGAAAAGAAGGAGGTGTGCCAAGTTATGAAAATGACATTCCAACCGAAGAAGAGATCCAGAGCAAAGGTTCACGGATTCAGAGCAAGAATGAGCACAGCTGGCGGAAGAAAAGTGTTAGCTGCCAGAAGAGCAAAAGGAAGAAAAGTATTGTCAGCATAGGCCGCAGTTTTGTGGCCTTTTCTTCTATGCAGAAATAGGGAAAACAATATGATTTTTTCAGAAGGCTTGAAAAAAAACAGAGATTTTCAGCAGGTTTACCGCAAAGGCAGTTCAAAAGCAAACAAATACCTAGTTCTCTATGTTCAAAAACAGGATACCGGAAAAAACCGCATTGGAATTTCTGTAAGCAAGAAAGTTGGAAACAGCGTGGTCAGGCACAGGGTAAAACGCCTGATCAAAGAAAGCTACCGATTAAATGAGAACAAATTTGATAGGGGCCTGGATCTGGTAGTTGTAGCGAGGCCCGGCGCTAGAGAAAAGAGTTTCTTTGAAATCGAGAGCGCACTTCTTCACCTAGGGAAATACCACAATATCCTGAACGGTATTTGCAGAGAAAACAGGAAAGAAGGAGAAAATGAAGTATTTATTAATTAAATTGATTCGGTTGTACCAGAATTATCTTTCTCCAATGAAGCGTTGCAGGTGTCCGTATATCCCCACCTGCTCACAGTATGGGCTGGAAGCAATTCAGAAGTACGGTGCAATCAAAGGAAGCATTCTGGCATGTTGGAGAATTTTACGCTGTAATCCCTTTTCTAAGGGAGGTTATGATCCTGTGCCGTAATCGACTAGGAGGTTTTTTATGCTGTTAACAAAAAGCACCGCATTCATTATCGGCCCGGTAGCCAGCCTACTGGGATATATAATGGACGCATTGTTCTGGTGCATTGAAGCGATCGGGATACCGAACATTGGCTTATGTATTATCCTGTTTACCATTGTCATTTATCTGATTATGACGCCGCTGACCATCAAACAGCAGAAGTTTTCCCGGTTATCCAATAAGATGAACCCGGAGCTTCAGGCCATTCAGAAAAAATATAAAGGTAAGAATCAGGATCAGGCTGCCATGATGAAAATGAATGAGGAAACTCAGGCGGTCTATGCAAAATATGGAATCAACCCCATGGGAAGCTGTCTTCCCATGATTATCCAGCTTCCGATTCTGTTTGCTCTGTATCGGGTAATCTGGAACATACCTGCATACGTAAATGGAGTAAAAGAAGCGTTTCTGCCTCTGGCAGAGAGCCTGCTTACCACAAGCGGCGCAGAAACCTATTTAGCAGAAGCGGCAAAATCATTAAACGTCAGCTTCAGTGAGTTCAACGTAAACAGTATCATTGATGTACTTTACAAATTCAATACGTCGAACTGGACGGACCTGAGCGGAAAATTTAGCGACCTGTCTGCCAGCATCAGTTCGGTACAGCAGGAAGTTGACCATATGAACTACTTCCTGGGCCTGAATATTGCGAACAGCCCGCTGAATATCATCACAGACGCATGGAAGTCCGGCGCGTGGCTGATGCTGATTGGCGCGATCCTGGTGCCGGTACTGTCCGCAGTTACCCAGTGGCTGAATACAAAGCTGATGACTCAGACGTCGAACGCAGCCGCTTCCCAGGGTCAGAATCAGAACGATACCATGGCAAATACGATGAAAACCATGAACAACGTGATGCCGATTATGTCTGCCGTATTCTGTCTTACCCTTCCTGTAGGTATGGGTATCTACTGGATTGCCGGTGCGGTAGTCAGAGGTGTTCAGCAGGTA
>JAHZHG010000006.1:7252-23666 GCA_019420425.1 Clostridiales bacterium | reverse complement strand
GGCTTGCCCTGGATGAGATGGTAAAGAAAAACATGGAAAAGATGAATAAGAAGAGAGAGAAGCAGGGGCTTCCTCCCCAGAAGATTACCAACACAGCCAGGACAACGACCAAAAACATCGAGAAAAAGCAGACCTCAGTGGAAGATCTGGCAAAGCAGAGAAATACGTCCACAGAGTTTTACAAGAGTACAAGCAAGGCAAAACCGGGCAGCCTGGCAGCAAAGGCGCAGATGGTACAGCAGTACAACGAAAAGAATAATAAAAAGAAATAGGGGGATGTGGGCATGGATGAATTTATCAGAGTAACTGCAAAAACAGTAGAAGATGCAATCACAGAGGCATCTATCCAGTTGGGAACCAGCAGTGATAATATTGAATATCATATCCTTGAGCGTGGAACCTCCGGATTTTTCGGCATCGGCGGAAAAAAAGCGGTGATCGAAGCAAAGAAAAAGATTTCTGATGAGGATCTGATGAAAGAGGTATTCGCGGATACCAAACCGGTAAAGAAGCCGGAGAAAAAAGAAGTCAGGAAAGAATTGAAAAAAGAAGTAAAAAAGGAAAACAAAGAAGCCAGTAAAGAATTAAAAAAAGAAGTAAAAAAACCAGAGAAAAAGGAAGTTAAAGAAGCAGCGCCTGTTTCCCTTGAAGCAAAACCGGTGAAAATACCGAAAACCCCCGTTGATCCCAAGGAAGCAGAAGCCAAAGCAATTGAATTTTTAAAGGCTGTATTTAAAACGATGGATACCGAGGTGGAGATCACCGCAGAGTTCAGGGATGATGCGCTGGAGATCAACATGGACGGCGAAGAGATGGGCGTGCTTATTGGTAAAAGAGGACAGACCCTGGATTCCCTGCAGTATCTGGTAAGCCTGGTAGTCAACAAAGGAAAGTCCTCCTATGTCCGTGTTAAGCTGGATACGGAGAACTACCGGAGCAGAAGAAAGGCTACCCTGGAAAACCTGGCAAAAAACATTGCATTCAAGGTAAAAAAGACAAGGCGTCCCGTATTCCTGGAGCCGATGAATCCCTATGAACGCAGAATCATCCATTCCGCATTACAGAATGATCCATATGTAACCACACACAGCGAAGGCGAAGAGCCGTGCAGAAAGGTAGTGGTTACGCTGAAAAAACAAGAAAGGCCAGAAAGAACAGATAAATAAGAAAAAATAAAAAATGTTATTCCTGTGTAAAATCTCATATGGACTTACCGGGAATAACATTTTTTGTAACTGTTCCGTACCTTCACAGGGAAAAGGAGAAGAAAATGAATTCATCAGCAGATACAGAAAAAATCAAAACGGATACTATAGCCGCCGTTTCCACGGCATCAGGGCAGGCGGGAATAGGAATTGTCCGGGTCAGCGGGCCGGAGGCTTTTTCTGTTGCTGACCGGGTTTACCGTTCTCCGGGAGGAAAAAAGAAGCTGTCCCTCCAGCCGGGAAATACCATCCATTACGGATATATTTACGATGGAGACGAGCTGATCGATGAAGTGCTTATTTCCATAATGCGCGCGCCAAAGAGCTTTACCGCCGAGGATACGGTTGAAATCAATTGCCATGGCGGAGTCTATGCGGTAAACCGGGAGAATTTACCAAGCGGGCATTTTTAAACGGCCGTCTGGATTTATCCCAGGCTGAGGCAGTAATGGATGTGATCCAGGCAAAAAATGCATATGCCCTGAAAAGCTCAGTCAGCCAGCTAAAAGGCGCGGTTCTGGAGCGCATCCGCACGCTCAGAGAAGAGCTGATATACGATATTGCGTTTATCGAGTCAGCCCTGGATGACCCGGAGCATATCAGCCTGGACGATTATCCGGCAGAATTAGAAGAAAAAAACAGCCGCTGGCTAAGGGAAATCCAAAAGCTGATCGACTCCTTCCAGAATGGAAAACGTCTGACGGAGGGGATATGTACCGCTATTGTCGGAAAGCCTAACGCCGGCAAATCCACCCTGCTGAATGCACTGGTGGGAGAGGAGCGGGCCATTGTCACCGATATTGCCGGTACTACGCGGGATGTTCTCCAGGAAACGATTTCTATTCAGGGAATGACGCTGAATCTGCTGGATACGGCAGGTATACGCAGTACAGAGGACATCGTAGAGCAGATCGGTGTAGAAAAAGCCAGGGAAGCCGTGGAAAAGGCAGATCTTGTTCTTTATGTTGCAGATTCCTCCAGTCCGCTGGATGAGAGCGATGAAGAAATTCTTTCTCTCCTGGACGAAAAGACAGCTATTATATTGCTGAACAAAATGGATTTGGATCATAAAATCACCGAAGCCGACTTCATGAAAAAAACAGATCACCCCATTGTATCCATCTCTGCAAAGAAGGAGCAGGGAATCGACGAGCTGGCCCAGAAAATTAAGGATCTGTTTTTTGCAGGAAATATTTCTTTTAACGATGAGGTATATATAACAAATATCCGACACAAAAATTTACTGCATGAAGCAAGGGAAAGCCTGCTCCAGGTAAAAGCCAGCATAGAAGCAGGAATGCCTGAAGATTTCTATTCCATTGATCTGATGAACGCCTATGAGAAGCTGGGAAAAATCATCGGAGAATCGGTGGGTGAGGATCTGGTAAACGAAATATTCGGAAAGTTCTGTATGGGGAAATGAGGTATATATGAGTACAGTAGAGATAAATACAGATATTGTGGTCGTAGGAGCAGGTCACGCAGGCTGCGAGGCCGCTCTGGCCTGCGCCAGGCTTGGCCTGAAAACCGTACTGTTTACCGTCAGTGTGGACAGCATAGCCATGATGCCCTGCAATCCGAATATCGGAGGCAGCTCAAAAGGGCACCTGGTAAGGGAAATAGACGCCCTGGGAGGAGAAATGGGACGGAACATCGACCGTACATTTATCCAGTCCAAAATGCTGAACCGCTCCAAAGGCCCGGCTGTCCATTCGCTGAGGGCCCAGGCAGACAAGGCGGAATACAGCAGAGAAATGCGCAAGGTACTGGAGCATACAGATAATCTGACCATTAAGCAGGCAGAAATCACCGAGCTTTTGGTGGAAGATGGGCGGATTACCGGAGTAAAGACCTATTCGAAGGCAGTATATCACTGCAGGGCGTGTGTACTTTGTACCGGTACATATCTGAAGGCCAGGTGTATATACGGAGATGTCAGCAATTATACCGGCCCAAACGGCCTGCAGGCAGCCAACTATCTGACCGATTCCTTAATTAAAAATAATATCGAAATATATCGATTTAAGACAGGAACACCGGCACGTATCGACAAACGTTCAATTGATTTCGACAAAATGGAAGAACAGTTTGGAGATAAGCGGGTGGTTCCCTTTTCCTTTCATACAGATCCGGAGTCTGTACAGATTGAGCAGGCTTCCTGCTGGCTGACCTATACAAATGAAAAAACCCACGAGATTATCCGGGCAAATCTGGACCGTTCTCCGCTGTATTCCGGAATGATCGAGGGAACTGGCCCAAGGTACTGCCCGTCTATAGAGGATAAAGTGGTAAAATTCGCGGACAAAAACCGCCATCAGGTCTTTATCGAGCCAGAGGGCCTTCATTCCTCAGAAATGTACATTGGCGGAATGTCCAGTTCGCTTCCAGAGGATGTTCAAATCGCTATGTATCGAAGCGTTAAAGGCCTGGAACATGCGGAAATTGTAAGAAACGCTTATGCAATTGAGTACGATTGCATTAATCCGCGTCAGCTGAAATCTACGCTGGAGTTTAAACAGATTAAAGGCCTGTTCAGCGCAGGCCAGTTTAACGGCAGCTCAGGCTATGAGGAGGCGGCAGCCCAGGGTCTTTTAGCAGGGATAAATGCAGCTTTATCTGTACTGGGACGGGAGCAGCTGATTTTAGACAGGTCACAGGCGTATATTGGCGTATTGGTCGATGATTTGGTGACAAAGGAAAACCATGAGCCATACCGGATGATGACCTCCAGAGCAGAATATCGGCTTCTGCTCCGACAGGATAATGCAGATATGCGCCTGACGGAGATTGGATACAGAATAGGTCTGGTTTCTGACGAGGACTATCAGCGCTTTTTAGAGAAAAAAATCCACATAGAAGAAGAAATAAAACGGGTAGAATCCACAAAGATTGGAGCAAATGAACGGGTACAGACATTTTTGGCAAAGCATGAAAGCACACCGTTAAAAACAGCGTCAACCATTGGCGAGCTGATCCGCCGTCCGGAGCTGAGCTATGAACTTTTGGCTGAAATTGACGACGACCGTCCGAATTATCCGGATGCGGTGGGCGAGCAGGTAAATATTAATCTGAAATATGAGGGATATATCCAAAGACAGCTGCGCCAGGTAGAACAGTTTAAAAAGCTGGAGGAAAAAAAGATACCTCCGGAGCTGGATTATGATGATGTGGGAAGCCTGCGTATCGAGGCAAGACAGAAGCTAAAGCTATATGAGCCTTCATCTATTGGCCAGGCATCCAGAATATCCGGAGTTTCTCCTGCAGATATATCCGTACTTTTGGTGTATCTGGAACAGTTTAATCGCATGAAAGGCAGGGAAAAACACCATGAATAAAGAAAAAAATGTGGAAAACTTTCTAAGATCCGCCGAAAAGCTGGGGATACAGATAACTGACCGGCAAATGGGAATGCTTATTCATTATTATGAACTGCTTGTAGAAAAAAACAAGGTGATGAATCTGACGGCAATCACCGCGTTTGAGGATGTGCTGGTAAAGCATTTTCTTGACAGCTTATCCTTGGTAAACGCGTTGCCTATGCTTTCACGTGAAACATTGCGGGTGATGGATTTGGGAACCGGCGCCGGATTTCCCGGAATACCATTGAAAATTGTATTTCCCCAGCTGGAGTTTGTTCTTGCTGACTCATTAAATAAACGCATTAAATTTTTAAATGAAGTAATTGAAGCGCTGGAACTGAATGGAATATTGGCTGTTCATGGAAGAGCGGAGGAGCTGGCCAGGAGGGAAGAGTACAGGGAGAAGTTTGATCTCTGCGTTTCCAGAGCAGTGGATTATTTGTCTCATATAAGTCGGGAAATGTGGATGAAGAAGTAAAAAGCGCTGAACGGGCGCTGCGATTGCTGGGAGGAAAAATAAAGGAAATCCATAGATTTATATTACCGGACAGTGATATTGAACGCTCGTTGATTGTAATAGAAAAAGAAAAGCCGATATCTTCAACATATCCAAGAAAAGCGGGAATACCGGGAAAAGAACCTTTATAAAAATAAAAATATATAGAAATAAGAAACTGGTGCTCCCTTGAATTAAAATAAAAATTCAAGGGAGCTGATAAAATTAGAAAAAGATTTTAAAAAGTTTGGAAATTTCCTCAGGCGTTTCAACCTGGGGTAACTTTTTAGCGTGATTAATGGTTGAACATTCAATCGAAGCATTCAGCTTTACATATTCCTCAGCGATCTTTTGTTCATTTTCCAGACCAGACCCTGACACAATAAAGATACTGTTGTTGATCTCTTTTATTGCCCGGGATACGTCTACGGTCAAATAATTCCCTTCAATACTGGAAAGTAAATGTTTTCCGCTGCCATCGCCGGTGTGGGCGCCTTCATAATATGCATTCAACTGTTTCTGCTGCAAATGAAACGGATTATCCAGATAATCTTCCGTAAATGTATATTCTATATTATCTTTGCTGGATAAAATGTAATACAGCGTGGTACCGATAATTGGCAGGTCGAGCAGATATTTGATTATTTTTGATTTTTTATCCGGTATCCGGTTCAGCTTTTTAACACTGGGCGGATTAATCAGCATAATTTTATTAAATAAATCCGGGTTGCTGTAGCAGGCCAGGATAGTAAAGGAAGTGGAGTAGTTGGAAGCAGCCACATTTACCTTTTCTCCAATAACCTCTTTGATAAATTCCGTGATCAACTGTACGTAAAGATAATTTGTATAAGTAAAGTTAGGCTTGTCCGAACGGCCGCAGCCAATCAGATCAATGGCGTAGACCGTGTATTGCTTGGATAAACAGTCAATCAGTTCGCTCCATTCATAGGACGAAGAGGAAGGAGTAGTATCATGGATCAGCAGCAAAGGTGCGCCAGAACCGGATTTGGTATAATAAATATTACCAAACCGCCAATTAAAGTATGTTCCATTGTTTGTCTTTAGCACATTTTTAGATAAAGCAGTGGCTGTAATTAGCTTATTAACCAGATGAAGCACACCAAAGGCTGTTGTACCTAATACGATGCTGGATTTAAGTTTGTGTTTCATAGCGATACTCCTTTCAGCTTAGAAATATTATAGTCTATATTTGCAAAAGATACAATCAAAATTTTTGACTTCGGATAATTTTCCTCATTGTTTTACTTTTAATATTTTTAAATTATGTTGATGTAATAGGAAATGTTGGTTTATAAAGTATACTTTATGGGCCCATCACTGCGGCTTCATTCTGGGATACCTGAAAGGTATACTTTATATGCCGCATTCACTGCGGCTTAGTTCTGGGATGCCTGATAGGTATACTTTTTTTTACATGTTGGATACCCGGACGCCGCTATGGAAAGGAGGTTGTCCATCCGTCGCTGATGGCAACGCTCCGGCGAACTAGCCGCTAACTCCAACTAAGCCGCTCAGGAAAGCCTTCGCGCCTAAGTTTCCGTAAGCGTCGGATTTCACCCGCGCTAAACCCGCCCCTGAAGGCTCCTCCTGGACAACCTCCTTTCCATAGCGGCTGTTCGTCTAAGTCGGAAGAGTGATTGAGGAAGCTTCCTGGCTTTTCAGTAGGCCGATTCGACCACTATGTGTTGCCGAATAGCGGAGAGCAGAGGCCAAAGGACTTTTGGGTTAATAAGACTGGCGGAAAAATGAAGAACTTCCAGATTTGTACTCACGTCTTAGAGGCACAGCTCCAAGCGACAGCGTATGTCCTGCAAGATCATAGCTAATTGGCAAAAAACAGTAGTTTCTTGACCAGTCTAATGCAGAAGAACTTTCATTTTAACTATCCTATTGAAAAAATGAAGGCCCTCCGCATTTGTACTTACGCCTTAGAAGCACAGCTCCGAGCGGCAGCGTATGCCCTGCAAGACGATAGGTGAATTTGGGGCTTTTTGTGAGCATAGCTGCAGGCCCGGTAGCATGTTTGAACGGAGTGAGTTTGCGGACGGGCCTGCTTATGGGCGGCGGAGCAAAAAGCCCCAAATTCGCCGTGTCTTGCAGGGCATATGCTGCCGCTCGGAGCGTCCGAAAATCCAAGATGTGTAAAATCCTATACCTTTCAGGCATCCCAGAATGAAGCCGCAGTGAATGCGGCCCATAAAGTATACCTTTCAGGCATCCCAGAACTAAATTTTTTATATCTTGGATAACCTTTTTTCTATAACTGCCTCCGGGTTCTAATACATGTAAAATATATAACTCCAACCCAACCCTTTTTAATCTTATTGTGGAATCGTTAATTCGTTTTCAAGACGTGCACCTTACCGTAAATGTTTCACGTGAAACATCATAAACAAAAAAATGTTTAATAAAAAATGTTTCACGTGAAACATTACTATGGATTATAGAAAACAATGATGTTATAATAATGAAAGAAAACATGTCTTTTAATTAAACAGGGGAGAAAATGGATATGGGCAGAACAATTGTAATCGCCAATCAAAAGGGCGGTGTAGGAAAGACAACAACAGCGATCAACCTGTCTGCATCTCTGGCTGAAGCGGGACAGAGAGTATTAGTTGTAGATATGGACCCCCAGGGAAATACGACGAGTGGGATGGGTGTGGAGAAGGATAATGTGGAGAATACGGTCTATGAACTGCTCCTTGGACAATGTAAATTGGAGGATTGTCTAATCAAAGAAGTATTTGAACGCCTTTCCGTAGTGCCGTCAAATATAAATCTGGCCGCTGCAGAAATAGAAATGATTGGCATTGAAAATAAAGAATTTATTCTGAAAAATGAGTTGGAAAAGGTAAAGGATGATTATGACTTTATCCTGATCGACTGCCCACCTTCATTAAATATGCTTACCATAAATTCCATGTGTGCCGGCAATACCGTGCTTGTGCCGATTCAATGTGAATATTATGCGCTGGAGGGGCTGAGTCAGCTGATGCATACCATTCAATTGGTTAAGGAACGGTTGAATCCGGTGTTGGAGATTGAAGGCGTAGTATTTACCATGTATGATGCCAGAACCAATCTTTCCCTTCAGGTTGTAGAAAACGTAAAGGAAAATTTGAATCAGAATATTTATAAAAGTATAATACCGAGAAATGTGAGACTTGCAGAAGCACCCAGCTATGGTATGCCCATCACCAAATACGACGCGAAGTCTGCGGGGGCAGAGAGTTATCGTATGCTTGCGGAGGAAGTAATTCACAGAGGAGAAGAAGAATGGCAATAAAGAAAAAAGGATTAGGTAAAGGCTTGGATTCGTTAATCCCTGCAGGAAATATTGCGGCTGCTCCTGCAGTAACTACGATTGAGAACAAAGAGGCTTCTGCTTCGCCATTACTGATTAAGCTCAGCGATATTTCTCCTAACAGAGAGCAGCCGAGAAAGCATTTCGATGAGGATGCACTTTTAGAGCTTGCAGAGTCAATAAAGCAATTTGGTGTGATTCAACCGTTGATTGTACAGAAAAAAGAAGATTACTATACAATTATTGCAGGAGAACGCCGTTGGAGAGCAGCTAAGCTGGCAGGGTTAAAAGAGGTGCCGGTAATGATTAAAGAGCTGGACGAGCGGCAGACGGTGGAAATTTCTTTGATTGAAAATATTCAGCGGGAAAACCTGAATCCCATCGAAGAAGCTCAGGCCTATAAAAGACTGCTGACAGAATTTAACCTGAAACAGGACGAGGTTGCTGAACGGGTATCTAAAAGCCGTACCGCAGTGACAAACTCTATCCGCCTGTTAAAATTGGATGAGCGTGTTCAGCAGATGGTGATTGATGATATGATTTCCACCGGGCATGCCAGAGCACTGCTGGCCATCGAAGATAATGATACCCAGTGGAAAATAGCCAATCAGATTTTTGACCAAAAGTTAAGTGTGCGCGAGGTAGAAAAACTGGTAAAGCTTCTCCAGAAGGAAAAGAAAGAGCCGGAAAAACCAAAGCCGGAAAAGGTTAACAGCTTTATTTACAAGGATATAGAAGAAAAAATAAAGGTAGTTCTTGGAACTAAGGTTACGGTCAATCACAAATCAAATAATCAGGGCAAAATAGAAATAGAATATTATTCGAATGATGAGCTGGATCGGATTGTGGATTTGCTTCAGTCCATTCATCCATATATGGGATAGAAGATACGAAAGGAGAACTATATGCAAAGCTCAATTTTAAATGCAATAGGAATAGATCCGGGCATAGTGATTATCATTATTCTGGTAATGATGATTATTGTACTGGCTTATCTGTTTAAGGTATCCATGACCATGACCCGCTTTATGAAAAAGTATAAAATTTTTATGCGGGGAAAGGACGCTGTTTCGCTGGAAAAGGCATTTCTGCGCAGCTTTACGGAGTTGGATATGCTGGTGGAAACCTCCAAGAGCCAGGCAGATCAGATGAAGCGGTTAAAAGACATTCAGGGAAGAACGACGAATAAGGTCGGTATTGTAAAATACGATGCATTTCCCGATGTAGGAGGAAAGCTGAGCTTTGCGCTGGCGATGCTGAATGAGGAAAATTCAGGATTTGTTTTGAATGCAATTCACGGCCGGGAAGGCTGCTACACATATATAAAGGAGATCGTAAAGGGAGAATCCTATATTGTCCTGGGCCAGGAAGAAAAAGAAGCGCTGCGCCAGGCAGTTATGTGTTTTGATAACATTTAGATTATGTAAAGTAAAAAATGCTGCAGGACAAGCGGTTCTGCGGCATTTTTTTTTGAATGATTACCCTTTACTTGTGGAAAAAAATAGTTTATTATAAAGAAGGCTTTATTTCGGCCATCGGGAATTTACCATGCCATTAGAATAAGGAAGGAATACCAAACATGTTAGATATAAAATTTGTCAGAGAAAATCCGGATATCGTAAAGCAGAATATTAAAAATAAATTTCAGGACAGCAAGCTTCCTCTGGTAGACGAGGTTTTGCAGCTGGATCAGGAAAATAGAGAGATTAAAAAAGAAGTAGAAGCGCTTCGTGCTGATAGAAATAAAATTTCCAAGCAAATCGGCGCACTGATGGGTCAGGGAAAAAAGGAAGAGGCCCAGGAGCTGAAAAAGAAGGTTACAGATGAAGCGGATCGCCTGAATGCACTGTCTGAGCGGGAAAAAGAGGTAGAAGAAAAGATAAAGAAGATCATGATGACGATTCCGAACATCATTGATCCGTCTGTACCGATTGGTAAAGATGACAGTGAAAATGTAGAGGTTCAGCGCTTTGGAGAGCCGGTAGTACCTGATTTTGAAATTCCGTACCACACGGAAATTATGGAACGCTTTAACGGCATAGATATGGATGCGGCCGGAAGAGTGGCAGGTAATGGTTTTTATTATCTGATGGGGGATATTGCAAGACTGCATTCTGCAATTCTGTCCTATGCCAGAGATTTTATGATCGGCCGCGGCTTTACGTATTGTATCCCGCCCTTCATGATCCGCAGCGCAGTGGTTGACGGGGTAATGAGCTTTGCCGAGATGGACGCCATGATGTATAAGATCGAGGGCGAGGATCTGTACCTGATTGGCACAAGTGAACATTCCATGATCGGTAAATTTATCGACACAATTATTCCCGAGGAAAAGCTTCCGTATACATTGACCAGCTACTCTCCCTGCTTCCGTAAGGAAAAAGGCGCCCATGGCATTGAGGAGCGCGGCGTATACCGGATCCATCAGTTTGAAAAGCAGGAAATGATCGTGGTCTGCAAGCCGGAGGAAAGCCCAATGTGGTTTGACCGTCTGTGGCAGAATACTGTAGACTTTTTCCGCACCCTGGATATTCCTGTACGTACTCTGGAATGCTGCTCCGGTGATCTGGCTGATTTAAAGGTGAAGTCTGTGGATGTGGAGGCATGGTCTCCGAGACAGAAGAAATACTTTGAGGTAGGCAGCTGTTCCAACTTAGGAGACGCCCAGGCCAGAAGACTGAAGATCCGTGTGGATGGCCCGAACGGTAAGTATCTGGCCCATACACTGAATAATACGGTAGTAGCACCGCCGCGTATGCTGATTGCCTTCCTGGAAAATAACCTGAAGGCGGACGGAACAGTGAGTATTCCGAAGGCTCTGCAGCCGTACATGGGTGGAATGACCGAGATAAAAGAAAAATAATGGTTTATGATAAAAACTCACCGCCCGACAGGCGGTTGAACGTCAGGAATGCCCAGTGCGTGTTGTGGCGTTTGCAGGTTTTGACGGTAATCCGATTAGAGCGGCAGAGGTGAAGATATGCATAGTTATCTGAGATCGATAGGCTTTAGCAAGTGCAGAAAAGACAGCGATATCCAGCCAATTCTCGACCAAGTATTTCAGGATTTTGACGAGAAAGAGACGGCAAAAAACAATGATTCGATATTCTTCGAAATGACAAAATACTTTGGGCCGGATATGGGAATTAAAATCTGCGGAGAGATAGATAATTATGGATTTCACCGGGAATATTATCTGCCGTTTTTTATTGGCTCAGGCATAACCACTACAGAAGAAGTCATGGTGGAAAAACACGGGGCCAGAGACTCCTATGCCGGCATGTGCGAGGACGGCCGGATAGGCGTCTCGATCATCTTTTATGTTCAGAATGCCGCTGCATACAAAAATAATGCCATGCTGAGCTGCCTGAGAGGAAATCTGGTGTCTACTACCTTTTCCGGTCTTGCCTCAGAAGGCATGGTTTTGATGCCGATAAAAAAAGAAGAAAAACAGCAGTCAATTGACCAGCAGAGCAGTTCCGGAAGAAGTCGTCTGATGAAGGCGGCCAAAAACGGAGATGAAGAGGCGATCGAGAACCTGACCATGGAGGACATCGACCTCTATGCGATGATTTCCAGAAGAATCCAAAAGGAGGACGTATTCTCCATTGTGGATACTTTTTTCATGCCCTTTGGTATGGAATGCGATCAATACCAGATCATGGGTGAAATTAAATTTTGCACCAAAGTCAGAAACAGCCTCACAAAAGAAATCATCTACCAGATGACGGTAGAATGCAACAGCATGGTTTTCGATATCTGTATCAATAAACATGACCTCATGGGCGACCCTGAAGTTGGCCGTCGTTTCAAAGGCGTAATCTGGCTTCAGGGAAAACTAAATTTTCCAGATTAAAAAGTTTTAGTGGAAAAAAATTAGATATTGGTGTATAATATATTGTTGTATGATTTGTTCCCTTAGTTAAATGGATATAACAAGCGCCTCCTAAGCACTAGTTGAGGGTTCGATTCCCCCAGGGAACGGTTGCTGACAAAGCGGTAATGATTAGCAGATAATGTTATATCATGAACCGCTTTTTTGCTTTTATATTTTATATAAGAAAGAAAAAAGCCGGGCCGTATTTTATTAGGAGGTTGCAGAATGATACAGGAAAACCGTACGTATATCGCGATTGATCTGAAGTCATTTTACGCCTCCGTAGAATGTGTGGAACGTGGTCTGGATCCGCTGGTGACTAATCTGGTTGTGGCAGATGCCAGCCGGACGGAGAAAACAATCTGCCTTGCGGTGTCCCCTTCGCTGAAAGCGTATGGTATTCCGGGCAGGGCACGCCTGTTTGAAGTAGTCCGGAAAGTAAAAGAGGTTAACGAACGGAGAAAATACAGCGCGCCGGGACGCAGGCTGGTCGGGGAGTCCGCCAATGATACAGAATTGAACGCACATCCGGAGCTGGCGGTCGGATACATCATTGCTCCGCCCCGGATGGCATATTATATGAAGCACAGTGCGGCGATTTATCAGATCTATCTAAAATATATTGCCCCGGAAGATATCCATGTATATTCTATTGATGAGGTCATCATGGACGTGACAGAATACCTTCCCACTTATAAATTGTCAGCCCGTGATCTGGCTATGAAAATTATTCAGGATGTGCAGAAAAATACCGGAATTACAGCGACAGCAGGAATAGGCACCAACATGTATCTGTGCAAGATTGCCATGGATATCGGGGCAAAGCATGTGGAACCGAATCGGGATGGCGTGCGCATCGCTGAGCTGGACGAAATGACGTATCGGGAAAAGCTCTGGACGCACCGTCCGCTTACGGATTTCTGGAGAGTCGGCAGCGGCTATGCCAAAAAGCTGGAGGCACAGGGATTGTATACTATGGGTGATATTGCCCGCTGTTCGATTGGAGGGCCTCAGGATTTTTACAATGAGGATTTATTGTATAAGCTGTTTGGCGTAAATGCAGAACTGCTTATCGACCATGCGTGGGGATGGGAGCCCTGCACAATTGCAGATGTCAAAGCGTACCAGCCGGAGAATAGCAGCTTCAGCTCCGGGCAGGTGCTGCATTGTCCCTATACTTTTGAAAAAGCAAGACTGGTCGTACAGGAGATGGCCGATGCTATGGCGCTTGATCTGGTGGATAAGGGCCTTGTCACCGATCAGATGATTCTCACCGTTGGTTACGACAGAGAAAACCTGACCGATCCGGAACGGAGAAAACAATATAAAGGCCCGGTCACCACAGATCACTATGGCCGTCAGGTTCCAAAGCACGCCCATGGCACAGCGAACCTCGACCGGCACACCTCCTCTTCCAGGCTGATCACAGAAGCCGTTACCACGCTTTTTAATGAGATAGTTAATCCGTTTCTTCTTGTGCGCCGTCTGACCGTTGCCGCAAATCACGTGGTCGATGAAGCTGTCGCAAAAGCAGAGTCTGCAAAGCCGGAACAGCTGAATCTGTTTACTGACTATGAAGCTCTGGAGAAGAAGCAGCAGGAGGAAGAAGCAGCTCTTGCAAAAGAACGGAAGCTGCAGGAGGCCATGCTTTCCGTGAAGAAAAAATATGGAAAGAATGCTATCCTCAAGGGAATAAATCTGGAGGAGGGTTCCACCGCCTGGGAACGGAACAATCAGATTGGCGGGCATAAAGCATAATCTGCGGGAGATCACCGGGACGGTCAGGTGGAGAAGCCGGTAATTTCTCCGGAACAGAAAAAAGGGAGGCAGAATAATGAACACTCCATACGACGATATCATTCACCTTCCCCATCCCACATCCAAAAAATATCCCCGTATGTCACAGCAGGCACGGGCAGCACAGTTTGCTCCCTTTGCGGCGCTTACCGGATATGATGATGCGGTCAGGGAAAAGGCCCGTCTTACTGACCGGAGGATCGAGCTGAATGAGGATGAAACGGCTGTTCTGAATGAGCGGCTGCAGAGGATACAGGAGCATATAAAAGAGCATCCGGAAATCCGGTTCACCTGTTTTGTCCCGGATGAGAGAAAAGCCGGCGGCGCCTATGTGGAGATTACCGGAATGGTGAAGAAGATTGATACCGTGAATCAGCTGGTGTTACTGACAAACGGAACCAAATTCCCGATAGAGGATATTATAGAAATAAAAAGGCAAAAATAGCTCGATGCCAAAAGCCCTTGAATTTCGTTGGATTCTGTAGTAAAATCGATCATAATTATTTTGCTAATGATCCTCTCATGGAGGCATGGGAATTGCAATGAAAAAATATATTGAGACATTGGGAGGGATTATCGAAAAGCAGACCGTTTCCTCCCCGAAACATGCGCGGGCACTGTTGGAAGCGGCCTATTCCTGGGTTCGCTTTTCCGGCGCACATAAACATGGCGCCGCAGTCCGTTCTGCTTATGATTATATCAACGGCGCGGTTGCAGGCACCATCGTAGACTCCTTTCGGCACCCCAAGGAGTCTGTGATGGTCAATATTTTTTTGCCATGTGAGCTGCTGCACGCTATGGGCATCCAGCCCATGTTTCCAGAGGGAATCTCCGTCTATACAGCATGTACCGCCTGTCAGAGGCCTTTTGCGGAGGCGGCGGAGGCGGCTGATGTGCCGGAGAGTTTTTGCTCTTACCACAAGACCATGCTGGGAATGGCGGAGACCGGCGTTATGCCGCCTCCGCTGATGATCGCCAATACCACGCTGGCCTGCGATGCCAACCAACTCTCATTCCGGCGATTGGCGGAGCAATATCAGGTTCCCCATGTGGTCATTGATATTCCTCATACCAATGACGAGGATGCCGTTCACTATGTAGCGGATCAGCTCCGCGCTGTGGCGGCTCAGTTGGAGGATCTCTGCCACAGGAAACTGGACCCGCAGGCTCTGCGGGAGGCTGTGGCCCGGTCCAAACGGACGTTGGACGCCTACCAGGTATTCCTGCAGCAACGCGGAAAAATAACTCTTCCTACTACGATGACAGGTGAATTATGTTCCATGATCGCTACTCATGTCATGCTAGGCCGGCCGGAATCAGAAGTGTATATGAGCCGGCTTCTGCGGTCTGCAGAGCAGGCTGCCCCGTCGGTTCCCGGAAAAAAGAGGATTTTCTGGATGCATACCCTGCCAAATTGGCAGGATTCCATGAAGGAGATTCTTGAAGCAAGCGGGCGCTGTGAACTGGTTGGCTCTGATATGTCGGCAGATGCCCTTTTGGAGATGGATCCGGAACAGCCTTACGAGAGCATGGCCCGCCGGGCGGTGGGGACTTTTTTCAATGGGTCTGCAGTACGACGCATTGAGGGGGCGATCCGCTGCGCCAAGCAGGCCCGTGCGGACGGCGTCATTGTATTTTGCCACTGGGGCTGCAAGCAGACGCTTGGGCTGTCTCAGCTGGCTAAACAAATGCTGGAGGCGGAAGGCCTTCCCACACTGGTGTTGGACGGGGACGGTTGTGACGCCCGCAACGTGGCGGATGGCCAGATGGTCACACGGGTCAATGCATTTCTGGAGCAGTTGGAGGGGACAAACGCATGATCGGATATACATGTAAATACACGCCGATAGAACTGTTAAGGGCCTTTGGCGGGGAGCCTGTCCTGCTGGACGGCGAGGAGCCGGATTTCGAGTTCGCGGAGGGTCTGACACACGCCAACCTCTGCTGCCATGCAAAGGCCCTGATCCAGCAGGGAAGCCGGACGGAGAAACTGCTCCTGATGGACTGCTGCGACTCGCTTCGCCGTTCTTATGACGTACTGAATATGGGCAGCCGCCATGCCTTCCTGAAACTGATGGATCTGCCCCATGAGAACGGGCAATGTGCCAGGGAGCGGTTCCGGCAGGAGCTGATACAGCTGGCGGATGCCTACGGAAAGAGCCAGGATACAGTCTTTTCTAAAGAGATGTTTCTCACTGCCTGCCGGGAGAGCATACAGGCGCTTCCTAACGAGCCTTTCCTGGCTGTGCTGGGCGCCCGCGTCAGTCCGCCGCTTCTGGAATTGATCCAAAATCAGATGCCCCTGCCGGTAGTCAACCTGACCTGCAGCGGAAATCGCAATTTGGAGGTTCC
>JAHZHG010000006.1:0-7238 GCA_019420425.1 Clostridiales bacterium | reverse complement strand
ACGGTGCGGAGAATATGGATTTTGAGCAGCTGATGGATTGGTATGCCGGGGCGCTGCTTCGGATGATCCCCTGTATGCGGATGACCAGTGTGGCCGGCCGCAGGGAGTTGACCAATCACCCCCATCTCAACGGCATAATCTATAACACCGTCAAATTCTGTGACTTCTATAGCTTTGATTACGCGGCATTGAAGCGGGAGACGGATATTCCCATTTTGAAAATCGAATCGGACTATATGCCCCAGCCATCCGGCCAACTCGCCACCCGACTGGAGGCGTTTTCCGAGAGCTTGCATCTTGGATTACACGGGAGGACACCGATGAACGAGGCAACAACAAAATCCAGCGGCCTGTACGCAGGTATTGACAGCGGTTCTACTACCACCAACATGGTCGTCATCAATGAAAAGAAGGAAATTCTGGCCTCCGCCATCGTGCGGACCGGAGCCAAAGCCCAGAACGGGGCCAAAGCCGCGCTGGAGGAGGTCTGCAAACAGCTCTCTGTCCAGCCGGAGTCCTTTGCCGCCATCATGGCCACCGGCTATGGCAGGAATAATATTCCCTTTGCCACAGATACCAAAACAGAAATTACCTGCCATGCCAGGGGCGCATTTTTCCTGAACCCTGCCATCAGAACCATTGTAGATATTGGCGGCCAGGACAGCAAGGTGATCTGCCTGGACGAAACCGGCGCTGTAACCAATTTCATCATGAATGACAAATGCGCCGCCGGGACCGGCCGCTTTTTGGAAATGATGGCCCGTACCCTGGAGTTGGATATGGATCAGATGAGCAGGCAGGGATTGAGCTGGAAAAAGGACTTGACCATCTCCAGTATGTGTACCGTCTTTGCGGAATCGGAGGTCATCTCCCTCATTGCGGACAACCATACGGACAGCGACATCATTCACGGCCTGAACAAGTCCATCGCCGCTAAGACAGCCTCCATGGTGAGCCGGGCTAAGGGAACAGGGCCATATATGATGACCGGCGGTGTAGCCCGGAACAAAGGTGTGGTTGATGCGCTGGAGGCCCGTCTGGGCGAGAACCTGTATATTACGGAAAATCCGGACTTGTGCGGCGCGTTGGGCGCTGCGCTGTTTGCTTTGGAGGATGACTTGTCTTAAAGTGTGGCTTGCCGGCTTTTAGAAAAGCCTTCTGTTCATTCTGCGCACAAAACAGAGAGCTTTTCTATATACTGATCGATTCTTTTCATTTCTTCTGCAGTAATCGGCTCTGTGGGACGGCAAACCCGCTTGTCCAGAAAGCCCAGCCTGCTGATGGCGTATTTGGTGGAAGCGGTCTGGCTTTTTGCCATGCCGTAGATCTTGCAGATTTCATCTACAATATGCCCCCATTTCATTGCATTTTCAATATCTCCGGCTTTGCCGTATTCATATAATTTAATATGTGCTTCAGGGAAAAGAGGCGCCAGAGAGGGGATATATCCGTCCGCACCCATCAGCATACTGGGAACGGCCAGGCTGGTGGAACCCTGATGCACCAGAAAATCGCTGCCCTTAAAGTGATGCAGCAGTTTGGTAAACAAAGTGAAATTTCCGGAGGTATCCTTTACCCCGATTACCTTATCCACCTGGGAAAGCCGGATGATGGTGTCTGCGGTCAGGCACTGTCCGGTAAAGGGCGGAATGTTGTAGATCATCAGGTCAGCCTCTGTGTTTCTGCTGATTTCCTCAAAGTGCTGAACCGTTTCATCCTGGGTGGCATGGCGGGCATAGAAAACCGGCGTAACCACAGCGGTTTTTCCGCCCATATCCTCAAAGCGTTTGATATTTTCGATTACCCGCTGGGTGCTGGAATCCATGCATCCGGCAATCACCGGAACCCGTCCCTCACACTGCTCCAGAGCAATGCGGATAGCGCGGTCGCGTTCAGCCTGGGTGAGTGCCAGGCATTCTCCATTGGAGCCGCAGACAAAAATGCCGTGGATACCATGGTCAATACAGTGGTCGATCAGTCTGCGCAGACCGGCCTCATCCACCTTTTCGTGCTCGTCTATTGGGGTAATAATGGGCGGAATAACGCCGATAATCGATTTTTTTGGTGAATTATTCATGATGATTCTTCCTTTCCGAAAATGAATTCAAGATACCTTAAGTATAGACCCTGCGGAGAAAAAAGTATTGGCAGAAACCCACAATAGATTTGCATTTTTCACATGTGTTCAGTCCACCTGCAGTTATATGAAAAAATCATTTTTTTGGTTTATACAGCAGAAACATAGAGCTTACGCATGGGCTGATGCATTTTCACAAATCCACAGCATATTGACAGAAAAACCGGAGTGTGATAAGGTGAAAAAAATGACTGTTTTACAGGAGGAGAAAATAGATATGGATTTTATCAGAAGAAATGAAATTGCAGAAAATCGCCTTCCGGGAAGGATTGTACAAAACGCGGTGGGACGCAGCAGCGCCGTGGCCAGTGAGAAAATGACGGTCAGCTTCTGTCATTATTCCGCCGAGAGCGGCCCTATGTCCCCTCACAACCACGCGGAGGAATCCGTAGTTGTTCTGGACTGCAAAGACGCCTATGTAAAATACGGCTCAGGCCCGGACAGCCTGGAGCACACCGTAGAACTTCAGAAAGGCGATCTGATGCATTTCCCCGAGCTGGAGTGGCACGTATTCGGATACCGCGAGGGAGGCTTTTTGGATGCGCTGTGCATATACGGCCAGGTAACCAACATTCGTCCTGAAGAAATCCAGAAATAAAATGCAGAACGATCTCATTGTCCACCGGGTAGTGCGTACCCGCAAGGAAAAGGGGCAATATGTGGAGCCGCACAGCCACAGCTTTTTTCACTTTATTTATGTGTTCAGCGGCAGTATCCGCACAACCTTCGGAGAAAAAGAATATCTGCTGCAGGAGCGTACCCTGATTATGATTCCGCCTGGAGTTGTGCACAGTGTGACCGGTCAGGAAATCTCGGTCAGCCTGGATGTTAAATTCTCCTGTTCGGAGGGTCTCGCCCGGATGATTACCTCTCTGCCGGAGCGGATTTCTCCGGTAAATGACCAGAACCATGGACTGCTGTGCAGTATTTTGGAGGAAGCGGTTGGACAGGCCGACGGATACGAAGAGCTGATTAACCTGCGCATGTACGAGCTGATTATCCAGCTGAAAAGAGAATCTGCCGGTACACAGCCAGAAAGCTGTCCGGTAAAGACCTCCGAAAACGCTGCGATCCGCGGAATTTTACAGCTCATCGAGGAGAAACTGGAGACTCCGCTGAACGTTTCCGATTTGGCCGAAATATGCGGCTACAGCGGCAATTATTTCCGTCTCTTATTTAAAGAGCACACGGGAATGACGCCGAACAGCTACATCAGCCGGCGCCGGATCGCCAGAGCAAAGGAGCTGATGCTTTATTCTGACCTGAATGTGACACAGATTTCCGAACGCCTGGGTTATCAGAGCATTCACTATTTCAGCCGCCAGTTCCGCCAGCTCACCGGGATCCCGCCCACGGACTATATCGGCCGGATAAAAAACAGCCGGCCGATCAACGTAGTGCACAACGAGTATACCCCGCAGGGCGAGTATGAGATTCCGATGGTAATGCTCAAAACGTAAAGTTTTATGCGGGGGGCTTGACTTTTTATCCTTTATTATGCTACAGTAAATCATTAGATATTATGTAAAGACCTTTTACCCGAAGATGGGAATTCCGTGGGGATTTTCTGCCTTCGGGTAAATGTGTTCAGAGGAGAAAAGATTATGGAAATGTCTATGGTTTACCGCAGTATGACTCTGGATAAGATTACCGAAGCTCAGGTGGGAGAGGAACTGAAAATTGCCGGCTGGGTGGAAAATATCCGGGATCACGGCGGAGTTTCATTTATCGATTTAAGGGATATGTATGGTGTAATGCAGGTGGTCATGCGCGATACCAGCCTTCTGGAGGGCATCAGCAGAGAAACCTGTGTATCGGTGGAGGGTGTGATCCAGCACAGAGATGAGGAAACATATAATCCCAAGATTCCCACAGGGACAATTGAGCTGGAGGCACATAAGGTCAACATCCTGGGAAGGGTAACCCAGCAGCTTCCCTTTGAGATTATTACCTCAAAGGAAACGAGAGAAGAAGTAAGATTAAAATACCGCTATCTGGATCTGCGGAATAAAAAGGTTAAGGACAACATGATTTTCCGCTCTCAGGTCATCAGCTTTCTGCGCCAGAAAATGACAGAGCTGGGCTTTCTGGAAATCCAGACACCGATTCTCTGCGCTTCATCTCCGGAGGGAGCCAGGGACTATATCGTGCCCTCCCGCAAATTTAAGGGCAAATTTTATGCTCTGCCTCAGGCGCCCCAGCAGTATAAGCAGCTGCTGATGGTTTCCGGCTTTGACAAATATTTTCAGATCGCTCCCTGCTTCCGGGATGAGGACGCCAGGGCAGACCGTTCGCCGGGAGAGTTTTATCAGCTGGATTTTGAGATGAGCTTTGCCACCCAGGAGGATGTATTCCGCGTGGGCGAGGAGGTACTCACCGCCACATTCAAGAAATTTGCTCCGGAAGGCTATGAGGTCACCGAAGGCCCGTATCCGGTAATCAGCTATAAGCAGGCGATGCTGGAGTTTGGTTCTGACAAACCGGATTTGCGCAACCCGCTGAGGATCATTGACGTAACCGAATTTTTCCAGAAATGTACCTTCAAGCCATTCCTGAAGAAAACGGTCCGTGCCATTAAGGTACATGCAGAAATGTCAAAGGGCTTTCATGAGAAGCTGCTCCAGTTCGCCACCTCCATCGGTATGGGAGGACTGGGCTATCTGGAGGTCAGCGAAGAGATGACCTACAAGGGCCCGATTGACAAATTTATCCCTGAAGAGCTGAAAAAGGAGTTTGCTAAAATCGCTCATCTGGAGCCTGGAGATACCATCTTTTTTATCGCCGATAAGGAAGAACGGGCGGCAGAGTTTGCCGGACAGATCCGCAATGAGCTGGGCGCCCGCCTGGATATCTGCGAAAAACAGGCATACCGGTTCTGCTTTGTGAACGATTTCCCGATGTATGAGTACGATAAAGAAACAAAGCAGCCTGTCTTTACCCATAACCCGTTTTCAATGCCCCAGGGCGGCCTGGAGGCTTTGAATACAAAGGATCCGCTGGATGTGCTGGCATATCAGTATGATATTGTCTGCAACGGAATAGAACTGTCCTCCGGGGCAGTCAGGAACCATGATCTGGAGATTATGGTCAGGGCATTTGCCATAGCCGGTTATACAGAGGAAGAGTTGCAGAGTAAGTTCGGCGCTCTGTATCAGGCCTTCCAGTTCGGCGCTCCGCCCCACGCAGGAATGGCTCCCGGCATCGACCGGATGATTATGCTGCTCAGAAACGAAGAAAACATCCGGGAAATCATTCCCTTCCCCATGAATGGAAACGCCCAGGATCTCATGTGCGGCTCGCCCAGCGAGGTTACGGAGACTCAGCTAAGAGAAGTTCATATCAAAATCAGACAGTAAATTTACACCGGTTCTGCGCAACATGCAGAGCCGGCTTTTTTGTATCATAGGAAACTGCTTCGCATTTTCCTATGATACAAAAGCCTCCGGCAGGATGCGCACGGATGCAAGAGGTATTCTATTGCTACGCAATATGCATCCGGCGCGGAAAAAATGTGCTTCTGGGAGGAAGATAAAAGTCGCGAAGATGTGCGAAGCACATTTTTTCACCTGATTTTTGGGAAGATAGAGACAGGAATACCGTTTGGTATGTTAAGGCCGGGAAAAGTGTGGTACAATATTTGGCATACAGTCAGGTATTTCCCTGCGGAAAGGAGTCTCTATATGCCGGATGAGTTTTTGAATGATTATAATGAACTTGAACATGCTTATGCCCAGGATAATCAGAATATCTATGTGAGCTACACCGGGGATTACAAGGCGAATCCGCTTTCCCATGTGCACAATTCCTGCGAGCTTCTGTTTGTGGAAAAGGGCTCCGGAGTATACCGCATCGGAAATGAGGAATATGCGGTTGGCCCGAGGGATGTACTGATCATTGGTGCGCTGGATACGCATTCCAGAAAATTTATGGAGGTACCCTGCATCCGGTACGGGCTGAATTTGCAGCCGGGCTATCTGGAAAAGCTGCCGGTGCTCAACACATATATGAATCTGTATCAAACTCATAGTGTAAAGGAAGCCCAAAAGCTGAAAAACATAGAGCCGGAATCCTTTGACCGGCTGGTGCAGCTGCTCCTGCTGCTGAGGAAGGAGACGGAAAACAACAGTTCAGGAGAGGGAGATATGTGCTATGCGCTGCTTTTGGAGCTGACGATCACTCTCCAGCGGCTGCTGAATCTGGAGAAGCTGAATCTCAGTGACAGCTATCGGACAATGGTAGATATTAAGGAATACATCAACTTACACTACACCGAGGATTTGAGCCTGGAGGAGCTGAGCCGCCGGTTTTATCTCCAGCAAAACACGATCAGCAAGAACTTTAAAAAAACCTTTGGAAGCAATATAAACACCTATATCAATTCTGTGCGGATCAGCAATGCCGTGCGCATTCTGGAATCCGAGTCGGTGAGTATCACGGAGCTGGCCGCGCTTGTGGGATATGGCAGCGTGAATACCTTCCTGCGCCAGTTTAAAGAAAAGATGGGGGAGTCCCCTCTTCAATATAGAAAAAAGGCAAAAGCATTTATTCGTTAAAATCCCGATTATAGTGAGTTTTGATCCAGAAATAGTGAGAATAATGGCTGAACAAGTGCTATACTGAATGACATGAACGAGATAAAGAACAAAAAAACCGACAGGCATACCATCCTGTATGCAGGTTCCTATACGGAGAATGAGAAACAAAGCGCAATTCATATTCTTGCCTTTGACCGGGAATCCGGAAGTTTAACGATGGTTTGCGAAGATCAGCAAAGTGAAAATGCCTCTTTTTTATCTGCGTACGGCGAAACGCTTTTAGCGGTGAATGAGATGACGGGAAAAGGCTGCATTGACCGCTACCATTTTGATCCGTCTTTACCCGGATTGATCCGGACAGCGCGGCTGCAGGTTGAAGGCTCGGCATTATGTCATCTGCACCGCTGGCCTGCTTCCGGATATTTTAGTGCGGCAAATTACATGTGCGGGGATTTTGTTGTATGCAGAATCGAAAAGAATGCGCTGCAATTGGTACAGCAGGTGCGTCACAGCGGCATCGGCGCTGACTGGAAGGGACGCCAGGAGGGACCGCATGTGCATTCGAC
>JAHZHG010000059.1:608-10658 GCA_019420425.1 Clostridiales bacterium | reverse complement strand
GAAGGGGACGTATGCCCTGGATTTGACCGGGACAGGCCTGCTGGAGCGCACGCAGCTATATTCCGGCTGCGAGGAAAAGATTTACGCCGGGATTATCTGTAATACCGGGCGAACAGAGCTGGCAGTGAAATTTCTGCACTACTTAATGGAAGAATAGGGAGGCAAATGAGAAATGAGTGACATGTACAGAGAGATTTTGATCAAGCGAAAGACGCCTGCATCAGCCAAGGCGGCTAAGGCAGGGATGATCGCAGGGACGGCATTGTTTGCTGTAGCCGGACTGATTATCTATCCCCTCTGCCTGATTCCTGCGTTAGCGCTGGGTATCGTGACCTGGATTTACCTGCCGAGAATGGATGTGGAGTTTGAGTATCTTTATGTGAACGGTTCACTGGATATTGACCGCATTTTCTCCAAGATGAAGCGGAAAAAGGCAGAACAATATGAGCTGACCGAGCAGCTGGAGCTGCTGGCCCCGGAAAATTCCCACGAGCTGGATCACTACCGGAACGGCAAAAAGCTGCCGCTTAAGGACTACACCTCCGGAGAAGAGAACATCCATGCCTGGATGATGGTGATCAATGCCAGCAAAGGGCAGGAGCTGGTGCGGGTAGAACTGGAGGATCAGATCGTTCAGGACATCCGCCGCTTTGCGCCGCGAAAGGTAATCATCTATTAAGCATCAGGCAGAAAAAATTGTCGGATTTGCAGTTGACATTACCGGTTAGATTGATTAGAATATTTATTCAATAAGACGAAAGCGAGGGAACCTGATGGGTACAATTATTGGCGAGGGAATTACCTTTGACGATGTGCTGCTGGTACCGGCATATTCCGAAGTGATTCCGAATCAGGTGGATTTGTCCACATATTTGACGAAAAAGATTAAGCTGAATATTCCGATGATGAGTGCAGGAATGGATACCGTAACCGAGCACCGCATGGCGATCGCCATGTCGAGACAGGGCGGCATCGGTATTATCCACAAGAACATGTCGATTGAAGCGCAGGCAGAGGAAGTGGATAAGGTAAAACGTTCAGAAAACGGTGTTATTACAGACCCCTTCTATTTATCGCCTGAGCACACGCTGGAGGATGCCAATAATCTGATGGGCAAGTTCAGAATCTCCGGTGTGCCGATCACAGAAAACGGAAAGCTGGTAGGCATTATTACCAACCGTGATCTGCTGTTTGAAGAAGATTTCACCAAAAAGATAAAAGAGTCTATGACCTCCGAAAATTTAATCACCGCCAAGGTGGGCATTACCCTGGAGGAGGCAAAGAAGATTCTGGCAAAGGCCAGAAAAGAGAAGCTGCCGATTGTAGACGATGATTACAACTTAAAAGGCCTGATTACGATCAAGGACATTGAGAAGCAGATCAAGTATCCGCTGTCAGCAAAGGACGATTACGGCCGTCTGCTTTGCGGCGCAGCTATCGGCATCACAGCAAACGTGCTGGATCGTGTGGCTGAGCTGGAAAAGGCCCATGTGGACGTAGTCGTGCTGGATTCTGCGCATGGACATTCGGCGAACGTTATCCGCTGCGTCCGGATGGTGAAGGAGAAATTTCCGGACATCCAGGTTATCGCAGGAAATGTGGCTACAGGCGATGCCACCCGCGCACTGATCGAGGCAGGTGCGGACGCGGTCAAGGTGGGTATCGGACCGGGCTCCATTTGTACGACCCGGGTGGTTGCAGGTATCGGCGTACCGCAGATCAGCGCAGTGATGGACTGCTATGCTGTGGCTAAGGAGTACGGAATCCCGATTATTGCAGACGGAGGAATCAAGTTCTCCGGCGACATCACGAAGGCAATCGCCGCAGGTGCGAATGTCTGCATGATGGGCAGCATGTTTGCCGGCTGTGATGAAAGTCCGGGAACCTACGAGTTATATCAGGGAAGAAAGTACAAAGTATACAGAGGAATGGGTTCCATCGCGGCGATGGAAAACGGCAGCAAGGACAGATATTTCCAGACCAACGCCAAGAAGCTGGTTCCGGAAGGTGTGGAAGGCCGTGTAGCGTACAAGGGCAGCGTAGAGGATACGGTATTTCAGCTGATGGGCGGCCTGCGTTCCGGTATGGGCTACTGTGGAACCCCCACCATCGAGGACCTGAAGCAGAACGGAAGATTCGTAAAGATTTCCGCAGCTGCACTGAAGGAATCCCACCCCCATGATATTCATATTACAAAAGAAGCGCCGAACTACAGTGTAGAACAATAAAGAAAAAGCAGAGCAGAAGAGCTTTTGCAGGTAACGGAGGACGGTACAGGCAAAGGCTCTTTTTCCGATATGGTTGAATAATACAGGAGAAGTATCCAAATGACGAAGGAAAATAAGCAGCAAAACCACAGAAGAACTCTGATTCTGGTGCTGTCGGCGCTGATCCTGATTCTGCTGGCCATCCTGTTTATCCTCTACATGCAGAAGAGAGAAGCGGTAGAGGAGACCGGCCTGCAAATCAGCACAATCGAATATGAAGAGACAGAGGCAGCGCCGGACAATATGGTTCCGGATCCCGGCATCGATGTGCAGCTGCTTACCATAAATCCCTACTCCCGTCCGGGAATTCCCACAGACCCCATTGAGGCCATTGTGATCCACTATCTGGGGAACCCGGGCACCACGGCCCAGCAGAACCATGACTATTTTGAGAGCCTGAAGGATCTGCAAAATGCGTATATGAGCAGCAACTTTATTGTTGGCCTGGAGGGAGAAATCATTCAGAATGTCCCCACATCAGAGGTGGCCTACGCTTCCAACGGGGCGAATCACAACACCGTGTCCATCGAGTGCTGCCATCCGGACGAAACCGGAAAGTTCAACAACAGTACATATTGGTCAGCGGTTCATCTGACGGCATACCTGTGCGAGAAGTTTTCGCTGGGCAGGGAGGATATTATCCGGCATCATGATGTGACCGGCAAGGACTGCCCCCTTTATTTTGTGGAGCATGAAGATGCCTGGGAGCAGTTTAAGGATGATGTCATTGCCTATATGCGCGAATGCGGTGTGGAGATATAGCGGAGAAGAGAGCATATGGAAAACCAGAAAGAAAAATTGAAGGAATGGTACCGGCAGATCGAGCAGGGACAAAAGCTGCGGGAGACGCTGATCCTGTTGAAAACTGAGCTGAAGGAGGAAAAGGCAAAGCGCAGCTTTGCCTACCTGGTTGGCGGCGAATTTACGCCTCTTCTCCGGCTGCTGGAAAATGAGGACCCCAAAATCCGGAAAAACGCGGCGGCGATACTGGGTATGCAGGAGTCGGAGGATCTGCTGGCTCCCCTGTGGGACGCATATCTGCGGGAGGAAACCCGCTTTGTCCGTCCGGAATACCTAAAGGCCATCAGCTGCCTGGATTACACGCCGCTGATCGGCGATATGCAGAGCAGGCTGAGACAACTGGAAAACGAGGAGCAGCTGCCGGAGGAGAAGAAACACGCAGGCGAGGAGGCAGGTGAGCTGCGACGTCTGATCTACGCAAAGCGGCAGAACAGAGGGCATACGTTTGCCGGATTTATTGGTGAGCAGGAGCTGGTACTGGTGACCAATCGCTGCCAGCGTGAGGTGACCCGGGCCCTGCTGCCCCCATGCAGCAAGGTGCGGATGCTTGGGGGCGGTCTGCGGATAAAGACAGAGCGGCTAAACGAGATACTGGCGATACGCACCTGGTCAGAGCTTTTATTTCCCCTTCAGACAAAAGACACCCTTTCCGGCTCATGGGAGGAGATTGCCGAAGGAATACTTGCAGGCGGGCTGCTGGAATGGCTGGACGGCTGCCACAGAGGGAGCGGCCCTTATCCTTTCCGGCTGGAGCTAAAGCTGTCTGACGAGGAGAAGCGAAGGGGAGACGCCATTCGCCGGCTGGCCGCCTTTTTGGAGGAAAAGAGCAGGGGACGGCTGATAAACTGTGTGGGTGACTACGAGTTTGAACTGCGCCTGATTCCGAAAAAGGACGGTACATGGCTGGGGATGGCCAGGCTCTGTACCCTGGAAGACCGGCGGTTTGCTTACCGCAGAGAGGCGATATCCTCTTCGATCGCACCGGTAAATGCTGCTCTGGCGATGGAGCTGGCCAGGCCGTGGCTAAAAGAACATGCGCGGGTGCTGGATCCCTTCTGCGGTGTGGGAACCATGCTGGTGGAACGCGGCTATGCGGTACATGCAGACACCCTGTACGGTGTGGATTTGTCCGCTGAAGCAATAGAAAAGGCCAGAGCCAATACGGCGGTAACTGCCATGCCGGCCCACTATATCAACCGCAATTACTTTAGCTTTTCCCATGAGTATGCATTTGACGAAGTCGTCACCGATATGCCTCTTTGCACCAGGGCCATGGGCAGGGAGGAGTTAAGGGAGGTTTACCGCCGGTTTTTTGACCATTCGCTGAATCTGCTGCGGGAAAAAGGCCTTCTGGTGCTGTATACCATGGAGAAAAAATGGGTAAAAGAAGAGATAGATGCGCGGGCTGGCCTGCGGCTGCTGAAGGAAGCGGTAATCAACGAAAAGAAGGGCTATGCGGTGATGATCATCGGCAAAAATATGGAGTGAAGGGAAGAACGTTATGCAGGAAAATAAAGTAGTAAAGCGATGGGAACAGGCGGTGGAAAACACCTGGAACATGGAGGATATGTATGCAAATGAGGAGCTTTGGGAGGCTGACGGAAAATGGCTGGAGGAGGAGCTGACCCGCTTTGCCGGCTTTAAAGGCCGTCTGGCCGAAGGCAGCGCGATTCTTCTGGAAGCGATGCAGGCGTACGAAGAGATCAGCCGCAGGCATGAGCGGTACTATGTCTACGCCAATCAGAAGCTTCATGAAAATACCGGGGACAGCAAATATCAGAAGCTCTGCGGCCAGAGCCAGGTGATGTCGGTAAAGCTCGGAGAGGCTACCGCGTTTCTTGTACCGGAGATCCTTTCTATTCCGGAGGAAACCCTTGCTGCGTACCGCAGCCAGGAGCCGGGCCTTGCCCCCTACTGGCGGATGATCGGCGAGATCCTGCGTCAGAAGGCCCACACGCTGGATGCAAAGGGGGAGGAGCTGCTGGCCAGAGTGGATGAGCTGGGGCAGGCTCCCTCCAATATTTACAGTATGTTCAACAATGCGGACATTACCTTTGAGCCGCTGGAGGGCAAAAACGGGGAAAAGCTGCCGCTGACCCAGGGAAGATACGTTTCCTATCTGGAACAGCCTGACCGGGAGCTGAGAAAACAGGCCTTTACCCATCTCTATGCCTCATACGGCGCTTTGGGAAACACAATAGCCGCCATGTTCGACGCTAACGTGCGCAAGGCCGTATTTTTTGCCAGAGAACGGAAGTATGCCTCCTCCCGGGAAGCGGCTCTGGATAACAGCAGCATTCCGGTGCGGGTATATGATCAGCTGATTGAGGCTGTTCATGATCACCTTCCGGATATGTACCGATATGTATCTCTGCGCAGACACATTCTTGGCGTGGATGAGCTGCACATGTATGACGTTTACGTACCCATCGTAAAGGCAGTGGATAAACAGTACACCTTTGAAGAGGCAAAGGCTCTGGTTCTGGAAGGGCTGGCGCCCCTTGGCGAAGATTATGCCGCTATTCTCCGGGAGGGCTTTGACAACCGCTGGATCGATGTTTATGAAAACGAAGGCAAGCGCACCGGTGCGTATTCCTGGGGAGCCTATGGCGTCCATCCCTACGTGCTGATGAACTATCAGGGGACACTGAACCATGTGTTCACCCTTGCCCATGAGATGGGCCATGCCCTGCACAGCTACTATTCCGATCACAGCCAGGGCGTGCTGGATGCGGGCTATCACATTTTTGTGGCTGAGGTGGCCTCCACCTGCAACGAAACGCTGCTGATCCACTACCTGCTGGAAAAGGCGGAGGATAGAGAAGAACGGAAATATCTGATTAACTATTTCCTGGATCAGTTTAAAGGGACATTATACCGTCAGACCATGTTTGCCGAATTTGAGAAAATTGTCCACAGCATGGTGGAGAGCGGGGAAACCCTTACGGCAGATGTCCTCTGCGAGCGGTACAGGGAGCTAAACGGCCTGTACTTCGGCCCGGATATGGTTAACGATCCGGAGATCGCCTGGGAGTGGGCGAGAATCCCCCATTTTTACACCCCATTCTACGTTTATCAGTATGCGACGGGATTTTCCGCAGCGATTGCCATAGCCAGCCGTATCCTGAAGGAAGGGGCGCCCGCAGTAGAGGACTACAAAAAATTCCTGCGGGGAGGCTGCAGCATGACGCCTATCGAGCTGCTTAAGCTCTGCGGTGTGGATATGACCGAAAAGGCGCCGGTGGAGGCGGCGCTTTCGGTATTTGCTTCTTATGTGGAAGAGCTGGAAAAGCTCTGCGATTGATTGGGAATAGAGAAGAGAGGATTACGTATGCTTTGCCTGAAGATTTTAGATGAAAATAACCGGACACTGATGGTTGCCCGCGGGGAAAAAGAAGTAAATCTGGTATGCGCAAGGGAGTATCAGGAGGGAGACAAGCTTGTCCTGGAGCTTTCGGAGAAGAATGGCTATGTCTGGCTGCAGCTGGACGATGCGGTGGGCAGGGCGCTGCTCTATGTGACGGATAATGTATGGTATCCGGTTCCCTTTGGGGAAAAGCGGACAAATTTTTCGCCCAAGGCCTTCTGGGGCAAAATGCATTTGCTGAGCGCCAGAATGGCAAAGGATTACGAGATAGAAGCATACCGCAACCTGGCGTACAATCCTTACGACCAGCATGCCGACGGCCAGTACGGAAACAATCCGTTCTGCACAGATCCGGTGGAAAAGGCGCACTGCTATCCTCACGCATCCGCAAATATGGAGACGCGGGGAGAGACGGTATTTGCGGCAAAAAATGCAATCGACGGACTGACGGCAAACGGCTGCCATGGCGAGTGGCCGTATTCCTCCTGGGGAATTGAACTGAAGGGGAATCCCACGTTCCGTCTGGACTTTGGCAGGGCGGTGGAGACTGACCGGCTGATCGTTTACCTGCGGGCCGATTATCCCCACGACAGCTGGTGGGAAAAGGCAGTGGTAACCTTTTCCGACGGAAGCAGCCTGCCCCTTGCGCTGGAGAAAAGTCCATACGGACAGGAGTTTACCTTTGAAAAGCGCACGATTGAGTGGCTGGAAGTGAGCGGGCTGGTGAAGGCTGAGGATCCCTCGCCGTTTCCGGCGCTGACCCAGCTGGAGGTTTATGGAAGGTAGAAGAATGACGTTTGAACGGGCAGAGGAGCTGCTGGAAGAGGCAGCGTTGGAGATACCGGAAGTATATTATCAGGAACTGAACGGCGGCATTTGCCTGAAAAGGGAATGCCGTCTGAGTCCCCATGCCCTGGAGGCAGATTTGTACATCTGTGGGGAATACCGGCACAATCATTATCTGGGCCGCCTGATCCAGATCTATTACGGCTCGATCCTGCGGGTTTACGGAGAGCTGTCGGATGCAGAGATGAAAAAACGGCTGAAGCATATTCTGGAGCATGAGCTTACCCATCACCTGGAATCCCTGGCCGGGGAGCGGGATCTGGAAATTCAGGATCAGCAGGAGCTTATGGAATACCGGCTGAAAAAGCAACAAAACGAAGCTTGACGCGGTCGGAAAAACACCGTATAGTTAATTTATCATTCATTTTACAAGTCTGTATGATTCATCAGAGTCAGGATAAGGTCGGCAGCTCTGCCCTGTTTTCCATTTTTTTAGTTGACAAGAAAGCGGAAATGTACTACTATATTACCAGAAAGACGAACATAGGTTCGCGTATAGAGAAAAACAAGCAAGGAGAATATCATGGCACAGGAAGAAAAGATGAAAGCCCTTGATGCGGCTTTAGCTCAGATAGAGAAGCAGTACGGCAAAGGCTCGGTGATGAAGCTGGGCGACTCGGGAGCACATATGCAGGTGGAGACTGTCCCCACCGGTTCGCTGAGTCTGGATATCGCCCTCGGGCTTGGCGGCATCCCCAAGGGAAGAGTGATCGAGATATACGGCCCGGAGTCCAGCGGTAAGACGACGGTCGCCCTCCATATGGTCGCAGAGGTACAGAAGCGAGGCGGGATCGCCGGCTTTATCGACGCCGAGCACGCCCTTGACCCCGTATACGCCAAGAACATCGGCGTGGATATTGACAATCTCTACATCTCCCAGCCGGACAACGGCGAGCAGGCCCTGGAGATCACCGAGACAATGGTGCGCTCCGGAGCTGTGGATATTATTATTGTAGACTCCGTAGCCGCCCTGGTACCCAAGGCTGAGATCGACGGCGACATGGGCGACAGCCACGTAGGCCTGCATGCCCGCCTGATGTCCCAGGCCCTGCGCAAGCTGACTGCAATCATCAGCAAATCCAACAGCACAGTCGTATTCATCAACCAGCTGCGTGAAAAGGTCGGCGTGATGTTCGGCAATCCCGAGGTAACCACCGGAGGCCGCGCCCTGAAGTTTTATTCCTCTATCCGTATGGATGTCCGCAGGATTGAATCACTGAAGCAGGGCGGAGAGGTTGTGGGCAACCGGACCAGGATCAAGGTGGTAAAGAACAAAATTGCCCCGCCCTTTAAGGAGGCAGAGTTTGATATCATGTTCGGTAAAGGTATCTCCGTTGAGGGAGACGTCCTGGATTTATCCGCCAACCTGAATATCGTCAACAAGAGCGGCGCATGGTACGCCTACAATGGAGCCAAGATCGGCCAGGGCCGCGAGAATGCAAAGCAGTACCTCAAAGAGCATCCCGAGGTACTCCGCGAGATAGAGGAAAAGGTGAGGATGCACTACGGCCTTCTGGAAGGGAAGCAGGAGGAATCCGCAGCAAAGCCGGAAGGACCGGAGAAAACCGGGCCGGCGCCGTCCGCTGACCAGCCGGCGGAAGACAGCGGCGAAGAATAAGCCATGCAGGTAAACCGGATCGAGAAATTAACACAGAAAAAGAGCAGAATATACCTGGACAATGGCCGGGCATATCCGCTGTATAATACGGAGCTGGCCAGATATGGAATCACAGAGGAAGGAGAGCTTTCCGAGGCAGACGCAGAGGAGCTGGAGACCCTGCTGTACAAACGGGCACGGCTGCGCTGCATGAAGCTTCTCCAGACTACAGACTATACCGAGTACCAGCTGGGAGTCCGCCTGCAGCGAAGCGGCTACGATCAGGAGATGACTGACCGTACCATAGCGTATCTGAAAAGCTTCCGCTATGTCGATGACCGGCGGTATGCCCGTACATTTCTGGAGACCCAGAGCAGCCGGAAGAGCAAAATGCAGCTTAAGCAGGATTTGCAGCGCCGGGGCGTACCCCGGGAGGTCATCGACGAGGAACTGGCAGAGGCGGAGACTGTCCCGGAGGAGGAGCTGATCCGCAGCTGGATAGAAAAGAAGCACGTGGATCTGTCGGAACGCGCAGACCGTAAGGAAATACAGAAGTTTTGTCAGTTTTTGTACCGCAAAGGGTTTTCCGCAGAGAAAATCCGCCGCGTTATTGGCAGCTATGGAGACTAATGTCAGAACAAACAAATTTTGCAATCTGTTGAGACATTTACTTGACATAATGTATAAAACGGGATAAAATTGTAGTGTTGTATTTGCACAATGAAAACTAAATAAGGAGGTGCTCCTGTGCTGACGATTGTACTTGCTGTTGTCATCACTCTGGTTATCGCAGTTCCTGTCACCGCACTGGCTGCCATCAACTACCGCAAAACAGTTGTGGAAGCGAAGCTTGGCAGTGCAGAGGAGAAATCAAGGCAGATCATCGACGATGCCCTGAAGGTAGCAGAAACCAAAAAGCGTGAAGCACTGCTTGAGGCCAAGGAGGAAACTCTTCGGATGAGAAATGATCTGGAGAGGGAGACCAAGGAACGCAGAGCGGAAGTGCAGCGCACAGAGAAGCGGGTGCTTGCCAAGGAAGAAAATCTGGACAAGAAAACCGAAGCTCTGGAACGCAGAGAAACCGGATTGGCGGCGAGGGAAGAGGATCTGAAACGCAAAAGCGTAGAGATCGAAAAACTGCATGGTCAAAGAGTACAGGAACTGGAACGAAT
>JAHZHG010000059.1:0-598 GCA_019420425.1 Clostridiales bacterium | reverse complement strand
ACTGACACTGCCAAGCTGTACAAAGAGCTTGAGAGCAGGGCAAAAGAAGATGCAAACAAAAAAGCAAAAGAGTACGTGGTCAACGCGATACAGAAATGTGCGGCCGATCACGTGGCAGAAACCACAATTTCTGTCGTACAGTTACCCAATGACGAAATGAAAGGGAGAATCATTGGGCGAGAGGGAAGAAATATCCGTACGCTCGAAACGATGACCGGCGTGGATCTGATCATTGATGATACGCCGGAAGCGGTTATCCTGTCCGGCTTTGATCCGATCAGGAGAGAGGTAGCCAGAATTGCTCTGGAAAAGCTGATTGTGGACGGACGCATTCATCCGGCCAGAATCGAAGAGATGGTGGAAAAAGCCCAGAAAGAAGTGGAGACGATGATCCGCGAGGAAGGAGAAGCCGCCGCACTGGAGGTTGGCGTTCACGGAATCCATCCGGAGCTGATCCGCTTACTTGGACGAATGAAGTTCAGAACCAGTTATGGTCAGAATGCATTAAAGCACTCCCTAGAGGTAGCCCAGTTATCCGGACTGCTGGCAGGAGAGATCGGTGTGGATGTGCGTTTGGCCAAACGTGCTGGTTTACTGC
>JAHZHG010000058.1 GCA_019420425.1 Clostridiales bacterium | reverse complement strand
CTACTGGTGGGACGAGTATAGGAGGCGGACGAATTATGATGGTAAATAATACGGTTGAATACGCTTTATTGCTGAAACAAGTATATAAAGGCAAAGAAGTAAAATGCCCTAAATGTGGCAGATATGGATTACAGTATAAATTCTTCTCACCACGAAATAGTAGAGTAGGATTTGCGCAGTTTCATTGCATATATTGTGATACGAGCGCGCACTTATCAAGGGTACAGTTTCCCGAAGAAGTAGAAACGGAAGAGATGTATTAGTACCACTGACCAAGGGGTTGGTGGTATTTTTATACCTAATTTTACGGTGAGAGGAGGTGAGATCATGGCAAGAATCAAAGTAACCACAAAGTTTAACGACCTGACTGCAAATGGCAGGCGCAGAAACGTGGGAGATATTCTCACGGTAGATGAAGCAAGAGCCAAGTATCTGATCAGTCAGGGCTTTGCCGAGGAGGCAAAGGAAGAAGCAAACGAGGCGGCTCCGGAGACAGAACAGGCAGAGGAGCAGTGATCCGATTTCCCTCCCCGCCGCAGGGTCAAGCGGCAGCAGGCGCGCAGGAATATCCTGGGCGTTATTTTTGCGCCTGAAATGGCGGGAAACCAGAGAATCCATAACGAATGGCCCGGGCGCGGATGCGAATAGGCTGGGCGGAAAGGACAGTACATGAGAAAGAACTATTTTAAGTGCAACGGTAAATTGCCGATGAACCTGCAGTTCTTCGCAGAAGGAGACGGCGCTGGGGCTGATGGAAGCAATGGCGGCGGAGCCGGCGGCGCAGGAGCGGCAGGCGGGGAGGGAGACAATGGCAGCCAGCCGATGTCTTTTGATGAGTTCCTGAGAGGCGACGGCAACCAGGCAGAGTTTGACCGCCGGGTACAGAAGGCGGTCAATACTGCGGTAACCAAAGCACAGGAAAAATGGCAGGCACTGACCGACGACAAGCTGTCTGAGGCGGAAAAGCTGGCCAAGATGACCAAAGAAGAAAAGGCGGCGTACATGCAGCAGAAGAAGGAAAAGGAGCTGACCGACCGCGAAGCTGCCATCACCAGAAAAGAGCTGATGGCCGAGGCTAAGAATACTCTGGCTGAGAAGAATCTGCCGGTGGAGCTGGCCGAGGTGCTGGATTATACCGATGCGGATGCCTGCAGTAAATCCATTACAGCGGTAGAAAAAGCATTTCAGTCAGCAGTCCAGTCGGCGGTAGAGGATCGGCTGAAGGGCGGAAAGCCGCCGAAGCGGCCGCCCCAGGAGCAGAGCCCATACGAGGGTATCGATGCTGCAACAGTTGCCCAGGTAGAAGCATTAATGTAAGCAGGAAAGGAAAGGTGAGGTAAATGCCGATCAATACGTTAGCTACGGCAACATTATTTCAGAACACTCTGGATAAAAAAGCGATCCAGGAAGCAACGACCGGCTGGATGGACGCCAATGCCGGCCAGGTAATTTATAACGGCGGCGCCGAAGTAAAGATCCCCAAAATGTCCGTTCAGGGGATGGGGGATTATGACAGGGACAACGGATACCAGCAGGGCGGGGTAACGCTGGAGTACGAAACCCGCAAGATGACCCAGGACCGTGGCCGGAAGTTCCAGCTGGATCCGGTAGACATCAACGAGAATAACTTTGTAACCACGGCTGCCGCAGTTATGGGAGAGTTCCAGCGGATGTATGTGGTTCCGGAAATTGATGCGTACCGTATTTCCAAAATCGCGACAGAGACGATCACAGCCAACAAAGCGGGAATGGTGGCATATGGCTACACGCCCGGCGCGACCGGAACTTCTGCTTTGCGGAAAGTCAAGGAAGGAATCAAGGCGGTGCGTGATATGGGCTTTAATGGCCCGCTGGTTATCCATGCAACGTCCGACTTCATCATGGAGCTTGAACTGGAGCTGGCAGGAAAGATTACCGCAGTTACATTTTCTAAAGGAGGGATCAATACCCAGGTTCCTTCCGTGGATGGCGTGCCGTTTATCTCCACTCCGGCAAATCGGATGTACACGGCGATTACATTGTACGACGGAAAGACCTCCGGCCAGGAAGCAGGCGGGTATGTTAAGGGCACGAGCGCGCTGGACATCAATTTTATTGTTCTTCCCCGGACAACCCCAATCGCCATCACCAAGCAGGACATTATGCGGATTTTTGATCCGACGATCAACCAGAAGCTGAATGCATGGCAGATGGATTACCGCAGGTTCCATGACATCTGGGTGCTGGATAACAAGCTGGATTCCATTTACCTCAGCATTAAGAATGCCAAGCCCAGCGCGTAAGGAGGGACGAGGTATGAGACTGATCAGAGGGAACGTGGAGCGGATTGCGGAGACAGAGGCGCAGATCGCAAAGCTGAAAGCCGAAGGCTTTAAAGAAATGGGAGCGACGGCAAAGGATGAGCAGCCGAAAAAGGCGATTGCAGAAATGTCGGTTACCGAGCTCAAGGCCCTGGCCAGGGAGAAGGGCCTTGAGGGCTGCTCTGGCCTGTCTAAGGAGGAGCTGCTGGCCATTTTAAAGGATGTGGTCTAATTGACAAGGGCGATGGAGGACAACATTGAGAAACTGGCGAAGCTGACAGGGGAATCGGATGAGGAGCTTTTAACACTTCTGCTGGAAGAGGCAGAAGCGTTCGTCCTGGCCTATACGAATCGAACGCGGATCGTAACGGGCCTGGAAAAAGCCGTCCGTGACCTGGCAGTAATTGCACTGAACCGGATGGGTACAGAGGGAGAGACGGGGCGCAGCGAGGGCGGAGAGTCTTATAGCTTTGATAATGCCCCAAAACAAATCTATGATGTGCTGAACCGGTATCGGCTGGCGAGGGTAGGAGGGCGAGCACATGAGGCTAAAGCGGAATAGACTGAACGTGTTTTTTCTAAAGAACAGAGAAAGCAGAAAGACCGCTGAAGGCGGCGTATGCGAGGCATATGGCGAAGGCAAGGCGCTCAGCGGGGAAGTGTGGCCTGCCGGTGGAAAGCTCCAAGCAGAGCTGTATGGAGAGCATGTGGGCTATATCCGGAATGTCCGCATCAATGGGAAATATAGCGTCCAGACAGAGGAAAAGGGGAACGCCGTCTATACGCTTGCGGATGGCACAGCCCTCCGGGAAGGAGACGGGCTATGTATTTACGTTGGCAAGGACCAGGAACCAGATTACCGGATTATATCCATCCGCCCAGACCGTTTCCTGCGCCTGGAAGCAGAAAAACGATAGGAGGATCGGCATGGCATTAGGGGCAGTCAATCTGAACCAGCTGCTGAAAAAATTCGATGACCTTCAGGATATTGATCTGGAAGTGGCAGTCGGCAAGGGGATCAAGCTGGTGCAGGGGAAGGCGAAAGAAGGCTGTCCGTCGGATCATGGAGAACTTCGGGGAAGTATCTTTATCGATGTAGAGCATACCCAGGGGATGGTAAGGGGGACATGCTTTACCAATAAAGAATATGCGGCCTATGTTGAGTTCGGTACCGGACCCAGGGGACAGGAGAATCACGCCAACATATCACCGAATGCTAATCCGGTGTACCATCAGGGGCCATGGTGGATACATGAAAGCCAGATTGGCCGGGAAACGGCAGAAAAATACCGATGGTTCTATATTGACACCCCCGAGGGCCGTTTTTACCAGTGCAGCGGCCAGGCAGCCCATCCGTTTATGTATCCGGCGCTTAAGAATAGTGAGGACGATGTGCTAAAGGCAGTAGCTGAGCATGCGGTAAAAGTAATCGGGAGGAAGATAAAGTGATTAATGTAAAGGATCAGATTTACGCGGCATTGTCCGCTGAGCTGCCGAATGTTTCGGACACCCATCCGAAAACCTGGGAGGCAATTCCCTGCGTCCAGTATATGGAAGAGGAAAACAACGTTTTTGAGTGGGGTGATACAAAGGAGTATAAATCCTACTGTCGTTACCGGGTGGATATCTGGGACAATGTGAGCACTTCTGCGGCAGCGCTGAAGGTGGATCGGGTAATGGCGGGCCTTGGCCTGGTGCGCAAACAGTGCATGGATGTGGATGATCCCAGCGGCTTAAGACACAAAATGATGCGTTACGATATGGTGATTGATAACCTCACGGAAGAGGTTTATCAGGCAGAGTAAAGGAGGAATGCGCGATGTTAGCAAATGGAGCAACATTACAGTACAGTGAAGTAACCGGCGAACCGGTTTGGAAGAACCTTCCGGGACTGAAAGAAATCCCGGATGTCGGGGTAGAACCGGAGAAGGTGGAAAACACGCCGCTGTCTGCGAAAAATAAGCAGTATGAAAACGGCGTTGGCGACCTGGGGGACATGAAGTATAAGTTTGTGTATGACAATACTTCTGCGGACAGTCCTTACCGGATTCTGAGAAAGGCTCAGGAGGACGGAAAAGCCTTCAAATTCAAGGAAACCACAAAAGACGGTACATCTACAGAGTTTACCGCTCAGCCGTCTGTGAAACGTACCGGCGGTGCGCTGAATGGCGTTATTGAGTGCGAAGTAACGATGGCGGTGCAGAGTGATCTGGATATTACGGATCCGGCATAATGAGGAGGAGAGAAGATGGGAAAATTAGAAGGGCTGGAAGAAGAGAACATGCAGCAGGAAGCTGAGGAGAAAGTAGTAAGCATGGAGGAGCATAAGAAGCGCGCGCCGTACCATACCTGGGAGGTTGCCGGAAGGGAGTATAAGTTAAAGCTGAATACCGGCATGATCAAAAAGCTGGAGAACAAGTATCAGGCAAATGTGCTCTCCCTGGTATCCGGGAATATCCCGCCGCTTACGGTTATGCTCACGATCATCCAGGCAGCCGCGTCACCGTATAACAGAGGCGTGACGTCTTACACGGATGTGGAAAAGCTGTATGACGCCTGGCTGGAGGAAGGCGGCAGCCAGATGGGCCTGCTTACAGACGTAGTTATGCCGACCATGGCGGTATCCGGTTTTTTTACAAACAACCAGGCGGAATCGATGATGAACAATCTGGGCGGAATCGACGATCTGCTGTAGAATATTTTTCTGATCAGCTCCTGGAGATTTATCCCAGTGCTTTGGATATCGGAATGACGATTTCGGAGTTCTGGGATTCAAGCCCCATGGAGCTGTATGATTTTATGGAGAGCTATAACCGCCGGGAGACGCGCAGGCTGAAGCAGACGGCTATGATGCAGTATAACCAGGCGGTTATGATTGCCCAGCAGTGGGCAAATCTGAAGGATAAGGATTTTAAGCCCGCAGAAATATGGGATTTCTATCCGGAGCTGTTTGCCCATGAGAAAAAGAAATATGAAGAGGAACAGGCTGCAGAGGAATGGGAAGCGTTTAAAGAACGCCGCCGGGAATATGCTGCAGCCTGGAACCGGAGAAGGCGGGGGCTGTAAAGCCTTATTTTTTTATGCGGAGAGGAGGTGTAAGGATGGGTAAGCGATTGGAAACCTTAGAGGTTGCGATAGAGGCTCAGGACAAAAAGTACCGTGAGGCGCTGAAAAGGGATCAGGCGGAAACCAGTAAAGTGGTAAAAGGGATCAACGCAGAACTAAAACGGATTCAGAGTCCAATAACAGATAATCCGGCGCTTAAGAAAGTCCAGCTGCTGCAGGCGCGCGTCCGTAAGATGATTGACGACGCCATACCGGCAGAGGCAAAACGGATGACGGAATATGCAAACCGGGCCAGCGAGGCCG
Source organism: Clostridiales bacterium (assembly GCA_019420425.1). Taxonomy (GTDB): domain Bacteria; phylum Bacillota; class Clostridia; order Lachnospirales; family Lachnospiraceae; genus JAHZHG01. The sequence continues at coordinate 5,045 of JAHZHG010000058.1, read as the reverse complement.
CAGGGCTGATCCGCAAAACCGCGGGGTATCAGGAACTGGAGAAGCAGATCCGCGGGGCAGAGACAGAGCTGGAAAAGCTGACGGAAAAGCAGAAAGAGTTGATCGGGAGCGGAAGGGGGCCAAAGTTAAGTCAAAGCTATAAAGAGCTTGGGGCATCCTTAGAAAAAACAAGGAAGAGGATTTCCGAGCTGAAACAGGAGAAGAAGGCGCTGGAAGACAGTGGGCAGGACCTGCAACTCCGAAGTTCAATAAACGATATGGCGGATACGCTTGATCGAGAACGAGAACGTTATAATGCGTTGATAAAAATGGCTGCAGATGCCAGAAATAAGGGGGTTAAATCGGGTGTTGCCAAAGACCCTACTCTCCCTGAAAAATATGTGGCATACGATGAATGGTCGAAGAACAGCAATGCCCCACTGCTTGGAGAGGCGATCCAAAGTTCTGAGAGGAAGATTCAGGAGTTAGAGACAAAGCTGGAAAAGCTCATGCAAAAAGAAAGCTCGTGGATTCCTACAGAGCAGATGAAAGCAATTAACCGTGAAATTGATGCCCAGCAAAGAAAGCTGTCCGAACTAAATGAGCAAAAACTAAAAATGGACACCAGTGGTGAAATATACCAGGAATCCGCAGCTTGGCGGAATCTGCAGCAGGCAATTGAAAACGCGGAGATTCAGCTGGATCAGTATAAGATGAAACGCCAGGAGATGAAAAGCTCAGGTACAATGTACGAGTCAGCGGTTCCGGGCTTTGCAGAAAACAGCGGCCTTCGGCGAACACAGGCGGTTATGGACTATGCAAAGAACACAACGCTGAATGAGCTGATGGACCGACTGAAAAAAGCAACCATGTTTTTCGGCGTATTTGGCTCAGCGGCAAGGAACGCAGCGTTTATCGTGCAGAAAAGCTTTAGCGGGGCGCGTGCGGTCATGAACGCAGTCACGTCAGTAATTAAGAAAGTATCAGGAGCCTTTGGCGCGCTCATCCAGAGGTTTAGAAACGGCAATCCGGAGATACGGAAAACCAGGGATGCTATGGGGGGAATCCAGGGCTCGGGCAGGGGATTGGCAGGCATACTGCGAACCATCGGCATATCGGCAAAATTTATGTTTGCTTCCTTCCTGATCCGTACCGGTATGGAAGCAATCAAAACTGGGATGCAGAACGTTGCGGGGTACTGTGACAGGACCAATGCAAGTATTTCCAGTCTGATTTCCGGTATGAATCAGTTCAAGAATCAGGCCGGAGCAGCGTTTGCCCCGATTTTGAATACGATCGCGCCGATTTTGGATACGCTGATTTCGTATCTGACGGCAGCCACAACAGCTATCGCCCATTTCTTTGCAGCCCTTACCGGACAGAGCACGGTGACGATTGCGAAACGGGTGAATACAGACTATGCGGCCAGCTTAAACGGCACGGCAGCAGCGGCAGGAAACGCGGCTGGGGCCATGGAGGACTACAAACGTTCAATTCTTGGCTTTGATGAGATCAATAAGCTGGACGATACCAGCAGCTCAGGCTCAGGAGGCGGCGGTGGCGGAGCGGGAGGTTCCGGCAGTTTATTTGATACCGTAGAGGTAGAGAGCGCATATAAGGATTTGGCGAACAAGGTGAAAAGCTTCTTCCAGGATATGTTCAAGCCCATGCAGAATGCCTGGAAAACCTATGGAGCGGCCACGATTGACGCCTGGAAGAGCGCACTGGATGAAACCCTGACGCTTGTGGAAGAGATTGGCAAATCCTTTGTTAATGTCTGGAAGAATGGAACGGGCGAAAAGGTATGCGGCAACATCCTGCAGATTCTGACGAATATCGGTACGTCAATTGGAAATATCGCCGAGGCGTTCAAAAATGCCTGGACAAAGGATAACGTGGGCACGGAGATTGTGCAGAATCTGGCAGATGCATTTAATACCTGCCTGACTCACGTGAAGAATATCAGTAAGCATTTCAGCAATTGGACGGGAACGCTTAACCTGACGCCGCTTTTAAAGTCCATCCAGGATATGGCAAAAGCTTTATCACCGTTTTCGAATGCGGTAGGGACGGGGCTGGAAAACTTTTTTACTGACGTTCTGATCCCGGTGGGGAATTGGACATTGGGAGAAAAGGGGCTTCCGCGATTCCTTACGGTTACCAGTGACCTGGTAAGTAAGATTAGCTGGGATAAGCTGAACACGCAGATTTCCAATTTAATGAAGTCACTGACGAATATCGGAATCATTGTATTTGACTCTGTGCTGGACTTCTATGAGTATTTCCTTGCCCCGATGGTGAACTGGACACTCAGTACAGCGCTTCCGGAACTGGCGGGAATTTTGAACAACCTGCTTAGCACCGTGGATTGGCAAAGCCTGAGCGGTGCGCTGAGCAACTTCTGGAATGCCATATCTCCGTTCGCCCAGTCTGTGGGAAATGGGCTGATTAACTTTATTAGTGATCTGGCTGAAACGCTGGCGCCGGGGATATCTGGAGCTGTCAGCCTTCTGGCGGATGCCCTGAATGCAGTAGCTGATTTTATTCAGAGGATTCCTTCGGGAGTAGCTGAGGGAATCGGAGCAGCGCTGGGAGCAATTGCTGAAGCGGTACTGATATTTAAGGGCGCGAATATGGTTGCTTCGATCGTAACAGACATAGCTGGAGCACTATTTGGTACGGGCTCCGGACTGATCGCTGCGCTGGCAGCTCATCCGTTGGCAGCGATTGGAGCAGGGCTGGCGACGATTGCAACTGCACTAATTTTACTTGCTGACAAAGATACCGTACCGAAAGGATACGAGGATTTTTACCGTGATCTGGATCGAATCAGTGAATCCATAGATGCCGTAAATGATGGAGTAAAGGAGCTGATGGACGATTCTAAGTGGAAAAACGCAGGCGTTGCGGAAGGAAAATACCTGGAAACCACTTGGGACAATTACGAAAAATTAAGGGATAAGACGGAAAAGACCAACGAAGAAAAGCAAAAAATGGCCGATATGGCGAAAACACTGGTGGATTCTCTCCCGGAGCTAAAGCAGTATTATGACGAAGAAACGGGATACATCTCCGCCACGAAGGACGAGGTCTACAACCTGATTGGAGCCATGGTGCAAAAGGCTCAGGCAGCAGCACAGGAAAAGGTGCTGACAGAACTGTTTGAGCAACAGCTGGCGGCTCAGCAGGCGCAGAAAGAGGCGTTGGATAATTATAGTGCCGCATTGCAAAACGCTGCAGATAAAGACAAGGCTCTTCAGAGGGCGATTGAAAACCAGCAAGAAGCAATGGAAAAAGGGCTGGTGACGGGAATGGAATCGGCCGATGGCATGGATAAATATTCGCAGGCCGTGAATGCTGCATATGATGCAACAGCTGATGCGAATAAAGCCTTGAAAGATTCCAAGACGGAGTTGGACAAGGCTAATAGTGCTTATGAAAATGTCAATGGCGCGATTGCGGATGTCGAAGAGTCGCTATATGGCCAGGCCGATGCTGCGGCTTCAGCGGCTCAGTCCACAGATCAATCCGCGGAAAGCTTGGATAAGCAAAAAGGTGCGTTGAACGATGGAAAGGGTGCGCTTGATAATTACACAAAAGTCCTTGGTAAGGTTCCAGAGAAAAAGACGTCAACTTTATATCTGGAAAATACGAAAGCGAACGAAGGAATTAAGGTCACCAAAGCAGAAATGGGAAAAATTCCGAGCAAAATTGAATCCAGTGTAGATTTAGATACAGCAGATGCTAAGAAAGAAGTAGGAATGGTTCGAAATGAAGTCCAGAAATCCACGTCAGCTGATTTAAAGGTCACAAATGTGTCAAATGCAGTGAAAACGACGAAGAGTACCTGGGGAAAACTCAATCCAGCTATGCAAGCGGCCATGTCTATTGTCGGCCTCTCAGCTACTGCTAAAAACACACGTAGTTCGTGGCTTAATATGGCCGTAACGCTGGCTTCCAAGACCAGTATTGCCGGGCTTGGGGCAACGGCTTCGGCGGCAAAACAAAAGTGGCTGAAATCGAAAGTGACTATGCTGACCTATACAGCCATTACCGGGCTGGGAACGACGTGGGCTACCTTAAGAAATTTTTGGAATGGCAAGAGCCTCACCTTGAGCAACTGGACAAAAATAACGGGTCTGGGGTGGACGTTCAGTACGTTGGCGAATGAGTGGTACAAGAACGGCTTTACGGTATCATCTTGGACAAAGCTGATCGGGCTTGACTGGACGCAGAACCAGCTAACCAGAGACTGGGGCGGATACGTCTTTGGAATTAAAGCAATGATCACCGGATTGTCTATTGCCGGCGGGCTTATTGGCAAAATTTTTGGCCGTGCGGAGGGCGGAATACTTACCCGCACTGGCTGGCGTCCTGTTCAGGCATACGCTTCGGGAGGCACGCCCGGCATGGGTCAGATGTTCATTGCCCGTGAAGCCGGCCCTGAGCTGGTAGGAACAATCGGCGGGCGTACGGCGGTTATGAATAATAATCAGATCGTATCCTCGGTATCTGCCGGCGTGTATCAGGCCGTAATAGCTGCCATGAGTCAATACCGTGGCTCTGGCCAGCAGCCGATAATCAATGTGTATGTCGGTGGAAAGCGGGTCACGGATGTAGTGATTGAAGAAGTGAATAACCGTACAAAATCTACCGGGAAATGCCCGATTCTGACATAAGGAGTTGACGATACATATGGATGTGTTAACAATAGGCGGCAAAGTAATGCCGCCGGTACAAAAGCTGACCATATCCCGTGAGCCGATCTGGTCAAAGAACGCCGGCCGGGGAGCCGACGGGAAGATGATCGGCGATATTATCGCCCAGAAAATGAAACTGCAGATAGTGTTTAACCCGTTGTCGGATGCACAGGCCGCGTCTTTGGATGCGGCCATTATTCCGGCATTTTTTTCTGTAAAATTTAGAAACCCATCCAGCGGGGGGCTGGAGACAAAAACCATGTATGCCGGAAGCCCTACCTATCCCGTATACAGCTACGTGGAGGGGCTGCCGCGCTATGTTGGTGTGGGCGTTGACCTGATTGAACAGTAAAGGAGAATGCAAGA
>JAHZHG010000057.1:230-10911 GCA_019420425.1 Clostridiales bacterium | reverse complement strand
CCCTGTTCCGTAAGGAGCTGGCAGATCATTTAAAGAGCAGACGGTTTCTGATTCTGCTGCTTCTGATCGGGACCACCAGCTTTGCCAGCCTGTACGGCGCAATGTCGGGGCTGAGCGATGCGCTGGCAAACGACAGTAATTTCGCTTTTCTGAAGCTGTATACCCAGGGAGGCAGCTCGATTCCCTCCTTTATGTCCTTCATTGCGCTGCTGGGGCCGATCATCGGTCTGGCCCTTGGCTTCGACGCGGTGAACAGTGAGCGGGCGGGAGGAACGCTGAACCGCCTGGTGGCCCAGCCGATTTACCGGGACTCGATTATCATCGGAAAATTCCTGGCCGGAACCGCAGTAATTGCAGCGATTGTCTATACCATGGGTATTGCACTGGGAGCGGCGGGAATTATCTTTACCGGCCTGAAGCCTACCGGCGAGGAGGCTGCGCGGATACTGATTTTTCTGACTTTCACGGTAATCTATATTGCATTTTGGCTGGCGCTGTCCATTCTGTTTTCCGTGTTCTGCCGTCACGCGGCAACTTCGGCTCTGGCCTCCATCGCCGTATGGATTTTCTTTGCCATATTCATGAGCCTGGTAGCTACCATTGTTGCCAATGCGGTATATCCGGTGAACGATCAGTACAGTGCGCTTGTAAATTCCCTGAACAACTACAATCTGGAGCTGGGACTGAATCGAATATCGCCGTACTATCTGTACAGTGAGGCGGTTTCCACAATTATGAATCCGTCGATCCGTTCCGTAAACGTAGTGACTATGGATCAGCTGGTGGGCGCGGTAAGCGGCTATCTGAGTCTTGGACAGAGCCTGCTGCTTGTATGGCCTCATCTGACCGGGCTGGCGGCGCTGATGCTGATTGCATTCGGCGGATCTTATATTGGATTTATGCGGCAGGAAGTGCGCGGATAACAGAAAAGGGAGGGACTTGACCGGAAAACAGAATCCGGGGTAAGGCCCTCCTTTATCATTGGGCGGATGTCCGGAAACAATCCAGGCGATTTTTCATATGATATTGTGTATGGAAAAGGCGAAAGGAGGATCTGGCATGAAAGATCAGGCTGAGCATGTAATGGACAGAATCGGCTGCTCTGCTATAGGATATCAGGATGTCGATGTCTGCATTCCGGTTACCATCAAACCATTTGGTGAGGTGGGAAACGTAAAGACCCATTGTGAAGGAAGGCCAGTCATTAACCGGGGATGCGAATACTGTCCGGGAAAGCCCGGGGATGTATGCAAATTCACGATCAGCCAGAAACTGCGCATTGAGGTTCCGGTTATTTTCGGGGCGAATGCGGAGATTGGCGAAGCTTCTGTGGACTGTGGGTGTGCGGAAAGCATGAACGACTGCGGAGAATATTCCGATTATGAGTTAGAAGAAGCAGCGCTGGCTGACGGGGATATAGAAGAGGCAGAATAAGAAAAAACTGGCAGATACATCGTCGTGTCTGCCAGGATAAAACAATTTTGAGTTGCAAAATCTGTGCACCTGTGTTATCCTGTTTTCATCTTAAGGAAACGGGGTGCAAAATGAAGAGATAGTCTATTTTTTGCGTAGATGAAGACGGATAGAGAAGCAATGCCTGCGGCATTGTTATCAGTCGTACGCCAAAAGATAGATTAGCTTTCGTGCGGGTTCCCGGGCAGCATCCGTGGATTTTTGTGGGATGCTGCGGATATTTTGCGTGAATAGGCTAAAGGATTGTCTGGCGATGGCTGACGATCCTTTTTTTAATGCCGCAGACCGAAAAAAGACAGGAGTGAGGCAGCTATGGCACAAATTCACGTATCGGATCTGACCTTTTGCTACGAAGGCAGCTATGACAATATTTTTGAACACGTTTCGTTTTCTATCGATACAAACTGGAGGCTGGGCCTGATCGGCAGAAACGGAAAGGGAAAGACTACTTTTCTGCAGCTTTTGCTGGGCAGGTATCCCTATGAGGGGCACATCAGCAGTAAGGAGTATATGGCGTATTTTCCGTTTCCGGTGAGCAGGGAGCAGCAGGAATGGCTTACGGCAGAGGTGATAGAGGAACTGCAGCCGGACACGGCGCTCTGGAAAATCTGCCGGGAGCTGGAGCTGCTGAAAACAGATACAGGCGTGCTTTACCGTCCGTATAAGACCCTGAGCAGCGGAGAGAGGACGAAGGTTATGCTGGCGGTTCTTTTTTCCCGGGACAATCCGTTTCTGCTGATTGACGAACCGACAAACCATCTGGACATGGCGGCAAGGGAAGCGGTGAGTAGCTACCTGCAGGGAAAAAAAGGGTTTATCCTGGTATCCCATGACCGCTGGCTGCTGGATTCCTGCATTGACCACGTGCTGGTACTGGAGCGGAACCAGATTGTGGTGGAAAAGGGGAATTTCAGCACCTGGTGGGAGAATAAGCAGAAGCGGGATGCCTTTGAACAGGCGGAAAATGCCAAACTGAAAAAGGAGATCGGGAAGCTTACGGAAGCAGCCGAACGGGCGCACGCATGGGCGGATAAAGCGGAAGCGCGGAAAATCGGAATCGACCCCACGATGAATCATGACGCCGGGGGAGGGTTCCGGCCATATATGGGAGAAAAATCCCGGCGGATGCAGCAGCAGCGGAAGAATATTGAACGCAGACAGCAGGAGGCCATTGCCGAAAAAGCCGGCCTGCTGAAAAATCTGGAGGAACCGGCGGTTCTGAAGCTGATGCCGCTGGTTCATCACCGGGAGACGTATGTATGCGCAAGGGATGTGTCCATCCGCTATGGCGATCAGACGGTGCTGCAGCATCTTCAGCTGGAAATCCGGCGGGGCGACCGATTGATTCTCCAGGGAAAAAACGGCAGCGGAAAGTCCAGTATAATTAAGGCAATTCTGTCCGCAAAAGGAGCGGAGGTGCTGAATGGAAAAGCGGAAGAGTACGCCGACGCAGCGCGGGTCGTGGAAGGCGAGCTGGAGGTGGCCTCCGGCCTGAGGATTTCCTATATCAATCAGGATACCTCCTGGCTGCGGGGCAGCCTGGATGAGTACACGGAACGTCTGGGAATCAGCGGCAGCCTGTTTCGGGCGGTGCTGCGGCAGCTGGACATGGAACGCGTCCAGTTTGAAAAGCGGCTGGAGGAATATTCCGACGGACAGAAGAAAAAGGTACTTGTCGCCGGCAGCCTGCTGACGCCGGCGCACCTTTATATCTGGGATGAACCGATGAATTATATTGACGTGTTTTCCCGAATGCAGATCGAAGCACTGATCCGGGAATACCGGCCGACGATGCTGATTGTAGAGCACGATAAAACCTTTGGCCGGCAGTGCGGGACCAGGCTGCTTACCCTGCGGCAGCGCAGCTTTTCCTAAAGGAGGCTTCACGATGTAGCTGCGCATCGTCTGCCCGAAGGGCTGTCATACATCGGACGCGCTTTCCTCTGAACGAAAAAAACCCCCGGCAGCGCCGGGGGAGAATAGGGGGAAAAGTACAAAGAAGGAGTTAACCTTCAATCGCGATATATTTTTTCTGTTCTACGGCCTTGGCGTCCTTTTTCGGAACGGTCAGCCGCAGGATGCCGTCTTCAAACTTGGCGCGGATATCCTCCTGGGTAATTGCGTCTCCAACGTAGAAGCTACGGCTCATGCTGCCGGAGTACCGTTCGCGGCGGATATATTTGCCGGCGCTGTTCTTTTCGTCATTGCTGACATTCTTTGCAACGGAGACGGTCAGGTAACCATCCTTTAACTGGGCATTGATCTCATCCTTCTTATATCCGGGAAGATCGATGTCCACTTCAAAATGATCCTCCTTTTCCTGTATGTCCGTCCGCATCAGATTTGTCTCTGCTTTTGTATAGGCGGGATGCTTTCTGCCAAAAAAGTCGTGGTCAAACGGGAAGTCCATCCAATCATCAAATAAGTTTTCTCCAAAAATACTCGGTAACATATATCATATCTCCTCTCGGTGTTGGTTTGTTTTATTTGTTATGTATGTACTATAGCACGAGCTGTTAGCACTGTCAAGAGGTGAGTGCTAATTTTTTAAAAATTTTTATACAGGGAATCAGCGGACGAGACTCCCTGTTTTTTTATATCACCGGCAGGATGAGCACGGATGCAAGAGGTATTCTATTGCTGCGCAATATGCATCCGGCGCGGCAAAAATGTGCTTCTGAGAGGTGGATAAAAGTCGCGAGGATGTGCGAAGCACATTTTTGTTTTATTATTTATGGAAGGAATGCGGTAATGGCGGAATGTCTATGGCCGCAGGATACTGCAGCAGTTCGGCAAATGTTTCCGGAGACTTGCCGTACTCCCGGACGTCCCCGCCGTCCAGAGCCAGCTTTGCCGTTTCCAGATTCACATACAAATGCGCCGGTGTTTCCTGACCTTCCACCGGATAAGTGAACTCGGCTTCGGAAAGATTTTCGATCAGAGCCAGCAGGAGATTTCCGGCGTTTGCCAGGGAACATTCCGCAGTGAGGAGATCCTGCGGCGCTTCTGTGAAGCTGACGGTCAGACCGTACGGTTCCTGGTCCGAATGAATTTCAAGGCTGAACCCTGCGGAAGGGAAATAGCCCAGCTCGGACAGCTCCGTTAGGATAGCGCCGACAGCGGGGGCGTCCCCCACATATGCTGTTTTTAATGCATACAGCCGCTGGGCGGCGTCTTTCGTATCCCTATCGGAAAGCTTCCCGGCTAAAAATATAGAGGTCGGCCCGTCGGCCCCGCCGATAATAGAGATATCGGCCGGCTCCTCTGCCTGCGCGCACAGCACGCTGAGCGCCAGCAAAAGTCCTGCCATACCAAATGCAATTTTTTTCATTCCTAAACAGCTCCTTTCTCTGCATATACAAAATATTTATATGGATATCATCGCATATTTCTATCGAAAAGTCACGCATTTATTCCCTGCGGAGCCGTTCCACCAGGCTGGTGTTGTTCAGCCGTTTGAACGGATAGCCAGGTATGGCATAGGCAATGAAGAGGAGTACAGGGATCATCAGCAGGCAGGGAAGCACGGTCAGGTGCACCCGGAAGAAGAATGCCTGTACCAGAACACGGGCCAGCAGCTGTTTGCCGCAGAACCAGGTGAGCAGGACGGCGATGCCCACAGCGCCCAGCAGATAGACACAGCCCTCGGCAGCCAGCATTTTCCGAAGCTGCTTTTTGGTCATACCCACAGCCTCCAGCAGGCTTAGTTCGTTTTTCCGGCTGAGTATGGAGGTGGCGGTGGTATTGAAAAAGTTCATGATGCCGATAAAGGCCAGCACTACGGCCAGGCAGCCGCCGATCATGTAGTATTTATTGACAAACCGGTCAAATGCGGCGCGCAGATCCAGAATGGAGGTCAGATTCATGAGGCTGTCATGGCTAAGGATTGTATCTTCTATATACTGCTGAACCCGTTTTTCCTGGCCGCTTATGGCATTTAAAATCGCCTTCATGGCAGAGTCATTTCCGGTGCAGGCGATGAATTCGGAGTCCGGGAGGAAAATCCGGATGGCGATCAGGGAAGCGTAGGGGTAATCCAGCGGATAGTCCGGCATGGCTTCTCCCAAAACCTGATACTCCTTCGTTTTACCGCTCTGGTATTCCATGATCAGAGAATCTCCGGGCTGATAATAGCTGTCGCCTGTCCTCCTGGAATAATCGACAATCACATACTTTCCTGATCGAAAGTCCTCCCAAGAGCAGGGGGTATCCTTCCAGGACAGCTGCTCAAAGGCGAGCTGGCTGAGGCCAAAGCAGTGGACAGTGATTTCGTTGGACGCCACATTTTCGGCCCACAGGTCTTTCCAGTATTTTCCCCAGGAATCCAGGTATTGGCCGGTAATCCCCTCCCAGACATCCAAAAGGTGAGGATCCATTTTGTGCTGTTCCCTGGAGTAATAGACATAGCCGGTGTTTTCGCTGTAAGGGCAGACGTCCAGTGTACGGCGGACTTCGGGGGTGATTCCTCTGAAGTTTGCGTAGTCGGCTGATGAGCTGAGCTTGTCCAGACTGAAGTCAGCGCTGAGATAAATTGACGAGTACGACTCAAAATCATATCCCTGTACCAGAATGAAGATGCAGTTCAGGGTGACCAGGGAAATGGCGATGGAGAACATGACGATCAGGCCCTTTCTCCAGTTGCCCAGCAGGTTCTGAAGCGCCATTCCCCACCAGCTCACCGAGAAGTTCCGCTTTACTTTTTTATGGGTCTGCGTGCTCTGGGACATCCGCAGCGCTTCCACCGGAGAAACCCGCTCTACTATGCGGCAGGCCTGCATACTGGACAGATATACGGTGAGCAGGGCAAAGAGCGCCGAAGCTGCAAAGACCAGCGGATTGGCAGAAGGAGGGGCATACGCAGCGGAGGCGTTTCGTTCAAGGCTGGCGGTCAGCGCCGGGGCTAGGATTACCCCTGCGCCGTAGCCCAGGAGAAGGCCGAGGGGAATGCCCACAGCAGACAGCCGGAGAGCCTGCATACGCACAAGCTTTTTCAGCTGTTTTCCTGAGGCGCCCACATTTTTCAGCAGTCCGTAGGCGCGGATATCGTTTTTTACGGAAATGTTGAAAATATTGTAGATAATCAGGTAACCGGCCAGAAGGATGATAAGCAGTATGGCCAGAACGGCGGACCAGGAAAAGCCGTCCTCGGCGTACAGATAGCGGTAAGCGGGATTGATCTGAAAACCGGCTGTTTCGGAAAGCCCGGGCGCTTCCGAGAGCGCGGCTGTCTTTTTTTCTATATTCCAGATGGTTCTGTACCAGACTGCGCAGTCACGGACTCCGTTGAAGATCCCGCCGCTGATTTCTTCACGGGTAACCGGATGGGCATTCTTTTCTGCAAAGCTTTTGGATACCCAGGCGTACTGGATATTATCGATTTTATCCCCATCCCAGTAGCCGCTGAGGGTAAAGGTGCAGGAGGAAGGGCCGGATGCGCCGGGGTCGATATCGATGGGGAGGGTTACGGTTGTTCCGAGGGTGCGGGGGAGGCCAAGCGTATCCAGGATGACTGTACTCAGCGCGATTTCGTTTTCCGCTTCGGGAAGTGTGCCGACGGAAGGGACGCTGTTAAAGCTTTCCGCCATGGCCTGATCCCCATAGCGTACCTCCGTCTGGAAAGAAAAGCGGGAGTCCATAACCACACCGAGGAAAATACCGGTTCCATATTTACTTACCGCGGGGCTGCTTTGGAGGGCATCGGCTGCGCACAGACTCTCCTTGGGGGTCAGCCTTTGGATGAAGGCGTGGGAATAGGAATGGTAGACCTTCATGTCTGCGTCCATTTTGGAACGGAGCATGGCGCTGGCCCCGGTAAACAGGCTGGTGAAGAGCAGGGCGGTCAGGACAATCGCCAGAATGGCGATCAGATTCCGGGTGCGGTTCATCCGCATAAAGCGGCCAGAGAGCAGGCGGAGGGTACTGCGGTTTTCTACGTTTACCATAGCTGTGCACCTCCCTTCGCCAGCTGGGGCTGACTGCTGTCGGATACGATGCGCCCGTCCTCGATGTGGATGATCCGGTCGGCGGTCTGGGCAATCTCCTCGTTATGGGTAATCATGACAATAGTCTGGTGAAACTGCTCGCCAGTGACCTTCAGCAGGCCGCAGACATCCTGGCTGGTTCGTGAATCCAGATTTCCGGTGGGTTCATCAGCCAGCAGCACTGCGGGCTTTGCCGCCAGGGCTCTGGCAATGGCCACCCGCTGCTGCTGGCCCCCGGACAGGGCGTTTGGCAGGCTGTCCAGCTTTTGGGCAAGCCCCAGCTGTTCGATGACGGCGTTTACGTAGTCCTTCTCTGGCTTTTTGCCGTCCAGCTTTACGGGAAGAATGATATTCTCCCAGACATTCAGCATGGGCACCAGATTAAACTGCTGAAAGACAAAGCCGATATTCCTCCGGCGGAATATGGTGAGCTGCTCGTCGTTCATGTGGTTCAGCTCCTGCCCGTCCACAATAACCTGTCCGGAGGTGGGGACGTCCAGGCCGCCGATCATGTGCAGCAGGGTAGACTTACCGCTGCCTGATGTGCCGACGATAGCGGCGAACTCCCCCTTTTCTACCTCCAGGCTCACGCCGTCGAGGGCGCGGACCTCGGTTTCCCCTTTTCCGTAGATCTTTTTCAGATTGATGGTTTTCAGTATGTTCATATTTGCCTCCTTTATGCCAAAAAGCCTGTATTGCTTGTTCAATACAGACTTTAGCACAGGAATGTCTCCGGCCGGTTTCTGAATGGTCACAGTTTTGACACTTTTCGGCGGATTATCTTGGCAGGAACACAGAAAATACGGATCCGGCGCCTTTGCGGGAGGCAGCCTTGATATAGCCGCCCTGCGCCTGCAGGATCTCCCGCGCCAGATACAGGCCGATACCGACCCCTGGCTGGTCTGCTACAGAAAAGCTGCGGTAAAACCGGGAGAAAACCTTTGGGATTTCTTCCTCTGCAATGCCGATTCCGGTATCGGCTATGTCAATTCTGGTGAAAAAGGAATAGTGCGCTGCGGTGATGACGATCTGTCCGCCCTCCGGGGTGTATTTGACCGCGTTATCCACCAGGTTCCCCAGGGCCTCGGCTGTCCATTTTAAATCAAATCGGGCAGAGAGGGCGGTATCGCCAAGGGAAAGGGCGATGGATTTTTCCGCTGCCTTCGGGCCGTACTCCTGGCCAAGGAGGGCGAACAGGGCGGACAGCTTTGTATTTTTCGGATGTACGGCGATGATCCCGCTTTCCATACGGGAGAGCTTGACCAGGGAGCGGATGAGAAAATCCAGCTTTTGGGCCTGTTCACGGATGGTGCTGACTGTCTCGGAGGGACGGCCAAGCTCCTCCTGTAAGAGCTCGGTATAGAGGTTTAGATTGGCGATGGGGGTCAGGGTCTGGTGGGAGATGTCGGAGATCAGGCCCTGGATGATTTCCTTTTGCTTTTTCTGGTTTTCATTTGCCAGCAGACTGGCATCCAGATAACGCTTTAGGCTGTTTTCCAGGGCAGAGAGCTTCGTCTCGGAGATTTCTGTCCGGTCAAGGCTGCCGGCCGCGGCCTGGTCAATCATCCGCTGGAGCCGATCCAGGAGCTGTTTTTCCCGGCGGGCAAAAAAGAGGCGCCAGAGGGCCCCGGAAAGGATAACGCCCGCGGCCGCCCACAAAACGGCGGCGATCATGGGCCCACCGCCCAGGTGTAGCCGATGCCGTATACGGTACGGATGTATTTCGGATTTTTGGGCTCCGGTTCCAGCTTATCCCGCAGGCGCTTTACGGCAACGGTCAGGGCGTGCTCGTCCACGTACTCCGTGTCGCCCTGCCAGACGGAATCAATCAGGTGGGCGCGTTTAACGGTGGCTCCTCTGTTCTCGCACAGGATTTTCAGCAGCTTTTGCTCGGTTTTGCTCAGCTCCAGAGGATCGCCGTTTCGCGAAAATTCCATTTTATCGAAATCAAAATCAAACATATCGATGCGGATACGGGATTTGTTTTTTGCTGTATTTTTCCGCAGCTGGACAGCCACTCTGGCGCGGAGGACCATCAGGCTGAAGGGCTTGGTAATATAGTCGTTTGCTCCCGCCTCCAGCCCGGTCACAATATCCAGTTCCATATCATTTACGGTAATCAAAATAACCGGAGTCTGATCGCGCCGTCGGATTTCCTTTACAAAATCAATACCGTTTCCGTCGGGGAGGTTTACGTCCAGGAGGATCAGGGAGAGGGCGTGCTTTTGCAGGACTGCGCGGGCATCAGTCAGAGTCCGGCACTGGAAAAAGGTGTAGGAGTCGTTCTTTAAGGCAAGACGGATTCCGTCGTTTAGTTTTTTATCGTCTTCCACGATAAGGAGTTTTGGGCTCATCTTTTCGATCCTTTATGGCTATAGTAGAATAAAGTATATCATTTCCGCAAAGGTAAAGCAATCCCCACGAATATTGCCTCCCCCCAATATTTGTGCTATGATACCCAGAGAACACTTGTCTGAACGGAGGAAGATCATGGAAGATACAAAGAAAACTGCCTTATTTGAACAAACCCCTATCCCCCAAGCCGTGATGACGCTGGCCGTGCCCACCATTATCAGCTCTCTGGTGATGGTGATTTATAATCTTGCCGATACCTATTTTGTGGGAATGGTGAACGATCCGGTGCAGAATGCGGCGGTCACCCTTGCCGCACCTGTCCTGCTGGCCTTTAACGCAGTGAACAACCTGTTCGGCGTGGGCAGCTCCAGCATGATGAGCCGGGCGCTGGGCAAGAAGGACTTTGACACGGTATACAAAAGCTCTGCCTTTGGCTTCTACTGTTCCCTGATCTGCGGCATACTGTTTTCCGTTATTTATACGGTATTCAGCACCCCGCTGCTTGCCATTCTGGGCGCAGGGGCTGAGACGGCCGGAGCCACGGGAGAATACCTGAAGTGGACAGTGACCTGCGGAGCCGCGCCGGCTATTTTGAACGTTGTCATGGCTTATCTGGTACGCGCCGAGGGAGCCTCCCTCCATGCCAGTATCGGAACGATGAGCGGCTGCCTGCTGAATATTGTGCTTGACCCGATTTTCATCCTCCCCTGGGGGCTGAATATGGGCGCGGCAGGAGCCGGCCTTGCCACCTTTCTTTCCAACTGCGCAGCCTGTCTCTACTTTTTTGTCCTGCTGGTTGTCAAGCGCGGCCGTACCTATGTCTGCATTCGGCCGTCGATGTTTTGCATGGACAGAGGAATTATAACAGGGGG
>JAHZHG010000057.1:0-220 GCA_019420425.1 Clostridiales bacterium | reverse complement strand
CAAAACCTGCTGAATGTAACGGGGATGACTGTACTGAACAATTTTACCGCATCCTACGGCTCAGATGCCGTAGCGGCTATGGGCATTGCCCAAAAGGTAAATATGGTGCCTATGTACATTGCGCTGGGCTTTTCCCAGGGTATCATGCCTCTGGTCAGCTACAATTATGCCAGCCGGAACCGCCGCCGGATGAAGGAAAGCATCCTGTTTTCCGTGAAGC
>JAHZHG010000056.1:8751-10940 GCA_019420425.1 Clostridiales bacterium | reverse complement strand
ACCGCAGGATATCGATCAGCTTTAATTTACCCAGGTCTGAACGCACCTGGTAAAGCTTGATCTGATCGATCCCGTTGTCCACGGCGCACAGATACTTGCCGTCCGGCGTGGGCATTACGCAGCTCACGTGGGGACGGTAATTCCGCTCAGCCACGCTGCCGCCGATCCCCTGATGAAATACGCCGTCCATAATACTGCCCAGCCGGCCGTCCCGGTGCGTATGGATCACCGTTACCTTGGCGTCATGCCAGCCGGCAACAAACAGAAACTTTCCCGTGGAATCCGTAGAGAGGAAGCAGCCCCGCATTCCGTCTATGCTCTTTCTGTTGATGGATTCCAGGCCTCCGTCGGGCAGGATCCGCAGAACCTCTACGCCTTCATCCGCAATGGAATACAAAAAACAGCCGTTATCTGATTTCGTCAGGTGGGATGCATTGTGTACCGGCACTACCGTCCGCTCGGTCATCACTCCGTTTTCCACATCAATATCATAAATATGAATACCCTTGCTGCTGCCGTGGGTATACGTACCTACATATGCCACATATTTTTCCTGTGCCATGGCTTAAGAACCTCCTTATGCTACGCTTGTCCATATTCTAACATACTCCCGGGAATTTGTTAAGTAAAACTGCCAGAAAAATAATTTTTGAACTGCGGCTTATCCTATTGACATCCCCTGCAAAATGAGTATAATCGTGTTTAGTGTTTTGTTTATTATCTGTAAACTTTTTGTTTATTTTCACTGTTTCAAGGAGGCTCCCATGCAAATCGGAAAAAAACTGAAGGAGCTGCGTATGGCCAAGGGACTGACCCAGGAAGAACTGGCCGACCGCGCCGAGCTCTCTAAGGGATTTATTTCACAGCTGGAACGGGATCTGAATTCCCCCTCCATTGCCACCCTCGTAGATATCCTGCAGTGCCTGGGCACGAACCTGCAGGAGTTTTTCCGGGAAGAACCGGAGGAGCAGATTGTTTTTCATGATGCAGACTACTTTGAAAAACGGGATACCGAGCTGGACAATATGATCGAATGGATCATCCCCAACGCGCAGAAAAACATCATGGAACCGATCCGCCTCACCCTCGGCCCCGGCGGCTCCACCTATCCGGATATGCCCCATGAGGGAGAGGAGTTTGGGTACGTCCTCTCCGGCAGCATTACCATCCATCTTGGTTCTGCCCAGCACAAGGCAAAAAAAGGCGAAGCCTTTTATTTTAAACCCAGTACAACGCATTATATCTCCGCCAGTCCAAAGACCGGCGCCGTGCTGATCTGGGTCAGCACTCCCCCAAGTTTCTGAACACGCAAAGGAGAACGCCATGAGCAACAAGTTAATTGATCTGGTCAACATTACCAAAGTCTACGACGGAACAACGGTTCTGGACGAGATGAACCTCTATATCCGTGAGAATGAATTTCTGACCCTGCTCGGCCCCAGCGGCTGCGGGAAAACCACCACGCTGCGCATCATCGGCGGGTTTGAGACCCCGGATAAGGGAAAGGTTATTTTTGACGGGCAGGACATCACAAAGCTCCCCCCGAACAAACGTCAGCTGAACACCGTTTTCCAGAAATACGCGCTGTTTACCCATATGACGATTGCAGAAAATATTGCCTTTGGATTAAAAATAAAGAAAAAAAGCAAGGCATATATAGACGATAAGATCAAATACGCGCTAAAGCTGGTCAACCTCGATGGCTTTGAAAACCGTTCTCCCGAATCCTTAAGCGGTGGACAGCAGCAGCGAATTGCCATTGCCAGAGCGATTGTCAATGAGCCGAAGGTGCTTCTTCTGGACGAGCCGCTGGGCGCGCTGGATTTAAAGCTGCGCCAGGACATGCAGTATGAGCTGATCCGCCTGAAAAATGAGCTGGGGATCACCTTTATCTACGTCACCCATGACCAGGAGGAGGCGCTGACCATGTCCGACACCATTGTCGTTATGAATCAGGGCTATATCCAGCAGATCGGCACGCCCGAGGATATTTACAATGAACCTCAGAACGCGTTTGTGGCCGACTTTATCGGCGACAGCAATATCCTGGACGGCATAATGATAAAGGACCGCCTGGTTGAGATCGCCGGCGCCAGATTTTCCTGCGTGGATGAGGGCTTCGGCGCAAACCGGCCGGTGGATGTGGTTATCCGTCCCGAGGATATTGATCTGGTAAAGCCTGAGGAGGG
>JAHZHG010000056.1:5662-8741 GCA_019420425.1 Clostridiales bacterium | reverse complement strand
TGTCCACTATGAAATGGAGGTAACGGCAAACGGCTTTGAATGGCTGGTGCACAGTACCGATCTCTTCCCGGTGGGCACCGAGGTGGGCATACGGGTTGACCCCTTCGATATCCAGATCATGAACAAACCGGAATCCGAAGATGAACAGGCGGTGAATATCGATGATTAAAAAAGGAAAAGCGGCGCTTTCCGGCCCCTTTCTGGTCTGGACAGTCGCCTTTATCGTCATTCCCCTGCTGATGATCATTTACTATGGTCTGACCACAGAGGAAGGCAGGTTTACCCTTGCCAACATTACCCAGATCGCCACGCCGGAAAACACCAAGGCCCTGCTGCTCTCTCTGCTGTTTTCCCTGATCAGCACGGTGATCTGCCTGGTGATGGCCTATCCCCTGGCCATGATCCTGGCGAACATGAAAATCAGGGCCACCGGCTTTATTGTAATGATTTTTATTATCCCCATGTGGATGAATTTTCTGCTGCGTACCCTGGCTTGGCAGACCCTGCTGGAGAAAAACGGCGTCATCAATATGGTCTTAAAGTTTCTGGGACTGCCCACGCTGAAGATCATCAATACCCCGTACGCCATTATCCTCGGCATGGTTTACAACTTCCTGCCGTTTATGCTTCTGCCCATTTACAACGCGCTGATCAAAATCGACCAGAACGTCATCAATGCGGCCAGAGACCTGGGCGCCAACAACCTCCAGACCTTTCTGCGGGTTACGTTCCCCTTAAGCCTGCCGGGGGTCATCAGCGGGATTACCATGGTATTTGTCCCTGCCCTGACCACCTTCGTTATCTCAGACCTGCTGGGCGGCAGCAAAATCCTGCTGATCGGAAACGTTATCGAGCAGAAGTTCAAGCAGGGAAGCAACTGGAACGTGGGAAGCGGACTTTCCCTGGTACTGATGGTCTTTATCCTGATCAGCATGGCGATTATGCAGAAATATGACAAAGACGGTGAGGGGGTGGCCTTCTGATGAAAAAGCTGCTGAAAAATATCTACCTGATTTTTGTTTTTGTCCTGCTCTACGCGCCCATAGCAACGCTGATTGTCCTCTCCTTCAACGCGTCCAAGACGCGGGCAAAGTGGGGAGGCTTCACCCTCAAATGGTACGTGGAGCTGTTTGACAACAGCCAGATTATGTCCGCCTTGTACAACACACTGATCATCGCGGCACTTTCCGCGCTGATCGCCACGGTGCTCGGTACGATGGCCGCCATTGCCCTGAATTCCATGAAACGCAGAAACCGGACAATCTGGCTCGGCCTGGTCAACATCCCCATGCTGAACGCGGAGATCGTAACCGGAATTTCCCTGATGCTGCTGTTCATCGCTGCCGGAAATATCCTGAGCCATATCGGCGTGGAAATTGTCTTTGGCTTCTGGACTGTGCTGATCGGGCATATTACCTTTAATCTGCCCTATGTGGTCTTAAGCGTCATGCCAAAGCTTAAGCAGACCAGCCTGAGCGCCTACGAGGCTGCCCAGGATCTGGGCGCCTCGCCGCTGTATGCGTTTTTCCGGGTAATTCTCCCGGACATCATGCCCGGCGTGTTCTCCGGCTTTCTGCTGGCGTTCACCCTGTCGCTGGATGATTTTATCATCACCCATTTCGTCAAGGGTCCGGGCTTTGACACACTGTCCACCAAGATTTATACGGAAGTGCGAAAGGGCATCAAGCCCGAAATGTACGCGCTGTCCACTCTGCTTTTTGTCTCCGTTCTGGCGCTGCTGTTGATTACCAACTCCACGCCGAAAAAGGAACGCCAGCAGAAAAAACAAAAACAGGCATTACCCGTCTAACACGGCGGATAAAAGAAAGGAGATCATATCATGAAAAAATTTACTGCTTGTTTACTGGCCGGTGCTCTTTGTATTTCCTTCGGCCTTCCCGCCCAGGCTGCCGACGGCGGCGAGGTAGTCGTCTACAACTGGGGCGAGTATCTGGATCCCGATGTCCTCGACCTGTTTGAGGAGGAAACCGGAATCAAGGTCATTTATGAAGAGTTTGAGACAAATGAAATCATGTATCCCAAGGTAGAAGCCGGCGCCATCGCCTACGATGTCGTATGTCCTTCCGATTACATGATTCAGAAAATGATCGAAAACGATCTGCTCCAGGAGCTGAACAAGGACAATATCCCCAACCTCTCCTATATCGGAGATACGTATCTGAAAAAATCCGAGGAATTTGACCCCGGCAACAAGTACTCCGTCCCCTACTGCTGGGGAACTGTGGGCATTCTTTACAATACCTCTATGGTAGAGGAGCCCATTGACAGCTGGGCTGTGCTCTGGGACGAACAGTACGCCGACGACATCCTGATGCAGGACAGCGTCCGCGACGCCTTTGCCGTTGCCCTGAAATACCTGACGAGGCAGAGCTTCAGGAGGCTACCGAGCTGCTGATTGAGCAGAAGCCCCTTGTCCAGGCCTACGTTATCGATCAGGTGCGGGACAAAATGATCGGCGAGGAGGCCGCCATCGGCGTAATCTACTCCGGCGAAGCCATCTACACCCAGCGGGAAAATGAAAATCTGGAGTACGTCATTCCTAAGGAAGGCTCCAACGTCTGGATCGATTCCTGGGTAATTCCGAAGAATGCAAAAAATGTGGAAAACGCCGAAGCCTTCATCAATTTCCTCTGCCGTCCGGACATTGCCCTGATGAACTTTGATTACATCACCTACTCCACCCCCAACGAAGGCGCCAGAGAGCTGATTGAGGATGAGGATATCAAAAACAGCCTGATCGCCTTCCCCACCGACGACATGCTGGAGAACTGCGAAACCTTCAAATTCCTCGGCGACGACGTGGATAACCTGTATATGGACTGCTGGAACAAGGTAAAATCCAGCTGACTTCCGCTGAAATCCAACAGCAGGATGAATGAACAAGAAAGAAGGATGAATGATGTTAAGAGAAATCAAACCGGTGGAATTAAAGGATAACCCCTTTCAGATGATTGGGAAGGACTGGCTGCTCGTCACCGCAGAATCCGGTGGAAAGGTCAATGCCATGACCGCCTCCTGGGGCTTTATGGGCGTGATGTGGGGAAAGGATGTGGTTTCC
>JAHZHG010000056.1:998-5652 GCA_019420425.1 Clostridiales bacterium | reverse complement strand
TGATGCTTCCTCCACCTTCTCCATCGCCGTTTTGGATGCTGACCGCCGCAGTACCTACAACTATCTCGGCAGTGTATCCGGCCACGATGAGGACAAAATCCCCAAAACCGGGCTCACCGTACTTCATGACGGGGAGACCCCCTATTTTGCAGAGGCCAAAACCGTGTTTATCTGCCGCAAGCTGTATGCACAGCCGTATACTCCGGATGCTTTTATCGATCCCGGCTGTGACGAGAAATGGTATCCCGATAAGGATTACCACACCATGTACATCGCGGAAATCGAAAAGGTTCTGGTAAACGAAGGATGAGCCGTGTACTGCACTACCGGATCACGGAAGGGGATGCGGGATTGTCTGTCCTGGGCTTCCTGAAGAAAAAGGGATATTCCAGACATGTACTGCATACGATGAAAGCGCATACCGAAGCAATTACCTTAAATGGCAGCCGGGCATATATGTCCCGGCTGCTTTGCGTGGGCGATATGCTGACCGTCAGGCTGCCTGCGGAGGAGCCTTCCTCCGTTCTGCCGGCAGACCTTCCCCTTTCCCTCCTGTATGAGGATGAGGACATTCTGGTGGTGAATAAACCGGCGGATATGCCGATCCATCCTTCCATGGATAACCATGACAATACCCTGGCCAACGCTCTGGCGTGGCATTTCCGTGAGCAGGGCACAGCCTGCGCCTGCCGGATCATCAACCGGCTGGACAGGGACACCAGCGGCCTTTTACTTGCGGCCAGGCATCTGCTCTCCGCCGCTGTCCTGGCCGCGGACCGGCCCGGCGGCCGGCCGGATATCCACCGGATATATCTTGCCATCGTGTCGGGAGAGCTTGCCGGTGAGGGGATCGTCGACGCCCCCATCGGACGGGCGCCGGGCTCCGTGATCGCCCGGTGCGTGGACAGAGAACACGGAGAGCCGGCGGTTACCCATTACCGCTCCCTGGCCTCGAAGGACGGCCTTTCCCTGGTTCAGCTCCGCCTGGAAACCGGCCGCACCCATCAGATCCGGGTGCACATGAAGCACCTCGGCCATCCGCTGATCGGGGATTTTCTCTATAATCCGGATTATTCTCTGATCCGCCGCCAGGCCCTGCACTCCTTTGGCCTCTCCTTTAGGCATCCCATCACCGGGGAACAGCTGTCCTTTACCTGCCCGCCTCCGGAGGATATGCAACGAATCATGGACGAAGCGTTTCGTTCATACTCCCTGTCCGATATCCTTTCAGATCCATGGTCACATAGGTAAAGCCCAGGGCGGTCAGCTTATCCGTAATGGCTTCCCGGATTTCCGGCCGGATCAGCCGTTCAAATTCCTGCGGCTGTACCTCAATGCGGGCGATCATGCCGTGAATACGCACCCGCACCTGATAGAATCCCAGATCCAGAAGCAGCTGCTCGGCCTGATCTACCATGGCCAGCTTCTCCCGCGTAATCGACTCACCGTAAACAAAGCGTGAGGACAGGCAGGCAAAGGACTGCTTATTCCAGGTGGGCAGTCCCCTTTCCCTGGACAGCGCGCGGATGTCCGCCTTCGTCAGCCTGCAGGCACGCAGCGGGCTTTTGATTCCCAGCTCCGCCACCGCCTGGAGCCCCGGGCGGTAATCCCCGTCGTCATCCAGGTTTGAGCCTTCGGCAATCGCCTCTATCCCGTTTTTATCGGCAATTGTCCTGATTTTTTCAAACAGCTCCCGTTTGCACAGATAGCATCTGTTTTTGGGATTCTGGCTAAAGCCCTCGATTTCCAGTTCCTCTGATTCACAGACAAAATGCCGGATCCCTTCCTTTTTGCAGAACGCTTCGGCCTCCTTAAGCTCCCGTTTGGGAAAGGAACAGGAGCTGGCCGTCACGGCGACCGCCTGATCCCCCAGTACCTCATGCGCCACACTCAGCAAAAAGGTGGAGTCCACTCCGCCTGAAAAGGCCACCGCTACTGATTTCAGCCCCCGCAGATATTCCGTTAGCCGCTTTAGCTTTTCCTCGTTTTCCATCTCTGCCCTTACCTCTTTTCTATGTCTGCCGGCCATCATAATCATCCAGGAAGTGATAGCTTGTTCCGTCCCGGTGATAGCCGATTACTGTCCGCAGATTGATATTCTGCACACTGTTAAAAATATTTGTTTCGATCACGCTGCTGGTTTTACGCAGGCCGGCAATCAGCTCCTTCATTTCGTCCCGCTTGGAGCCGCGCGCCCCGCCGCACTGGGCGCAGTTTTCCGTAAAACGGCAGGCACACTGGATAAACTGCAGGCGGTTGTAATCGCGCCATGCCAGGATATCTGCCTCCTTCACCAAATACATTGGCCGGATCAGCTCCATCCCGTCAAAATGCCGGCTGTGCAGCTTCGGCATCATGGTCTCTACCTTTCCGCCGTAGAGCATTCCCATCAGAATGGTCTCGATTACATCGTCAAAGTGGTGTCCCAGTGCGATTTTGTTGCAGCCCAGCTTTTTCGCCTGGGCGTACAGATAACCCCTCCGCATCCTGGCGCACAGGTAGCACGGGTTTTTATCAATCGCCGCCACAATATCAAATATCTCACTTTCAAATACGGTCAACGGGATTCCCAAAACCTTTGCGTTGTCCTGGATAATCTTCCAGTTGTCCGCATTGTAGCCTGGGTTCATCACCAGAAATACCACTTCAAAGGGTACCTCCCCGTGCCTTTGCAGCTCCTGCAAAAGCTTTGCCATCAGCATGGAATCCTTGCCGCCGGAAATACAGGCGGCAATCCGGTCTCCCTCCTGGATCAGCTGATATTCCCGCACGGCCCGGGTAAACCTGCTCCAAATGGGCTTACGGAATTTCTTGATTATGCTTCGCTCGATCTCCGCCGTTTTTTGCTTCAGCTCCGACTCCTCCTGGACAAACCGAGTCAGCTGCATACGCAAAAAGGCGCGGTAGCCGCCGGTAATATTGACCGCGTCATACCCCGCCTCTTCCAGCAGCTCTGCCGCCTCCACGCTCCGTTCTCCCGTATAGCACAGGATATGCACCGGTTTTGTTTTATCCAGCGCCCACTTCCCGCCGGCAAATTCGGCTATCGGGATATTGACCGCGCCCGGCAGAGTCCCTCTCTGATAGTCCGCTCTGCTGCGGATATCCACAATTACCTGTCCGGAAGGCCCTAGCTGCTCCAGCTCTTCTATGGTAATGGATTTCATCCCGCACTCTCCAGCCCTTCTACGGCGTCTCTGAGCTGCTCAAGGGCCTGCCGCAGTGTCTTTCTCGGGCAGGCGATATTGATGCGTTCAAAGCCTTCTCCGTCCGCGCCGAACATTGCCCCGCTGTCCAGCCACAGCCTTGCCCGGTTCACGATCAGCTCCTCCCGCTCCTCCTCAGTCAGGCCCAGCTCCCGGAAATCCAGCCAGACCAGATATGTCCCCTCCGGCACAATCGGATGAATCTGTGGAATATACTTTTCCAGATACTGCTGAAGGAACAGGAAATTTTCCCAGAGGTACGCCTTCAACGCGTCCAGCCATTCCTCCCCGCCCTCATAGGCCGCCTGACAGGCCACCAGGCCCAGGGCATTTGCCTGGCTGTATCCTGCTGCATTTACGGCGTCTCTGAAGGCTCTGCGCAGCTTTGGGCTGGGAATAAAGATATTGGATATCTGGAGCCCGGCCAGATTAAAGGTCTTGCTGGGGGCTGTACAGATGACGGAATTCTGGAGAAATTCCGGCGACAATGCGGCAAACACCTGATGGCGGT
Source organism: Clostridiales bacterium (assembly GCA_019420425.1). Classification (GTDB taxonomy): domain Bacteria; phylum Bacillota; class Clostridia; order Lachnospirales; family Lachnospiraceae; genus JAHZHG01. Next base: position 1,935 of record JAHZHG010000056.1, on the reverse strand, counting down.
TATCCTCCCAGGCAAAGTCGCTGTGAATTTCATCGCTTACCACGATCACACCATGCTTTAAGCAGATATCGCCAATTTTTCTCAGCTCCCATTCCTTCCATACCCTTCCCACCGGGTTGTGGGGGCTGCAGAGAAAAAAGAGTTTTACCTGATTGTCGATAATTTTTTGTTCAAAATCCGCAAAGTCAATCTCATAATGGCCGTCGGCCAGCTTCAGCGGATTATTGACGATTACCCGGCCATTATCCGTAATTACCTCACTAAACGGATAGTATACCGGCTGCTGCAGAAGCACATGCTCCCCCTCCCGGGTAAATGCGCGCACTGCCGCCGCAAGGGCAAACACCACCCCCGGCGTTTTGATCAGCCAGCTTCTCTCCACCTTCCAGTCAAAATGCCGTTCATACCATCCGGACAGGGCCTGAAAATAGCCTTCCTTCCCCTCGCTGTAGCCAAAAATCCCATGGCGCACGGCCTGCTCCAGCCGCTCCAGAATTACCGGTGCCGTCTGAAAGTCCATATCCGCCACCCACAGCGGCAGGACATCCTCACGCTTTCCCCGCTCACGGGCAAAGTCGTACTTCAGGCTGTTTGTACCCCTGCGCTCGATCACTGTATCAAAATCAAATGCCATACTTTCCTCCTACTCCAGCGCCTGCGCCAGGTCTGCGATCAGATCCCGGACATCCTCTATTCCTACGGAAAGGCGCAGAAAGCTTTCCGTAATCCCCAGCTTTTCCCTGACCTCCCTGGGGACGTCCCCATGGGTCTGCAGCATGGGGTAAGTAATCAGTGACTCTACTCCTCCCAGGCTTTCCGCATAGCTGATCAGCCGGACGCGTTCCAGCAGGGCCCTCGCCGTCTCCTCCGTGTCTGTCCGGAAGGAGATCATGCTGCCAAAGCCCTTTGCCTGGCCAAGGTTCACCGCATAGCCGGG
>JAHZHG010000056.1:0-988 GCA_019420425.1 Clostridiales bacterium | reverse complement strand
ACACCTGCGTGACTTTTTCCTGCTTCTGCAGCCACTTCGCGATCTCCAGCGCGTTGCTCTGCTGACGATCCATACGCACAGCCAGGGTCTTTATTCCCCGGATCAGCAGAAAGCTGTCAAAGGGGGACAGGCAACAGCCTATGGTTTTGTAGAGATAACGGATTTTCTCTGCCAGCTCTTTACTGCCTGCACACAGAAACCCTGCCAGAGTATCGTTGTGGCCGCCAAGGAATTTCGTCCCGCTGTGCACGACCAGGTCCGCGCCCAGGGAAATCGGGTTCTGGAAATAAGGAGATAAAAAAGTATTATCCACAATCAGCAAAAGCCCGTACATATCTGCCAGCTTCCTCATTTTGGCCAGATCGGTAATCTCCATTGTGGGATTGCCTGGCGTCTCGATATAAAGCGCTTTTGTTTCCGGCTTTATCGCTTTTTTTACCAGTTCGGCATCAGCGGTATTGACATAGGTAAAGCGAAGCCCCCGTTTCGCCCCTGCCGTATCAAAAATGCGGACAGAGCCGCCGTACAGGTCCTCGGAGCAAACAATATGATCCCCTGCGTCAAACAGCTCCAGCAAAAGGGCGATGGCCGCCATTCCCGTAGAACAGGCCACCGTGTCCGCCGCACCTTCAAGGGAGGTCAGAATGGCTTCCAGTTCCTTTCTGGTAGGGTTGCTCTCTCTGGAATAATCAAAGCCTGTAGATTCTCCGATCCCCGGATGGGCAAACGTAGCCGTCTGATAAATCGGAACGCTCACCGCACCGTATGTATGCCTGGCTGTTATCCGGTTTTCTCCATGAATACATCGTGTCTCGAATTTATAGTCCATAATCTCCTCCGCATAGTTTATTTTTGTATTCCCATTTTCCTATTATGTATATATGTTTTATTGTATTATACGGAATTGCATTTGTCAACCATAATGACTGGATCGTATACTTTTTTACACAGTGAATTTCCGGACGCAGCCAGGGGCGGGCAGCATCCA
>JAHZHG010000055.1:9461-11029 GCA_019420425.1 Clostridiales bacterium | reverse complement strand
GAATTGCACTCATCTGGTCGTTCCAGGCCTGGCGATAAACCAGGGTAAACCGATAGGCCAGCGCATTCTCCGCCGGAGTGTCGTCCATAAAGTGCAGCATAACGCCAATCAGCACCGCCGCATTGATCAGCATCAGGATCAGGTATTTTTTCATGTCGTCTCCCCCCTGTTGAATGCTCTTATTTTATCACACTGTACCGGCATTTCCCAGCAAAATTGTCGAATAAGTGAGCATTTTCAGCAGAAAGCCGCACAGTCCGGCTTTGGGCGGCTGTCCGGCGTCATCCGGAGGGAGGATGACCGGCGGCGCCCATTGTCAACCCGATTCTCCGCGCCGCTTGCGGCTATGAGGCCATGCGATGCCCCGCAGAGGAGACTGCCGGCTGTGCCCCCACATGCCCGTTCAGCTGCTTTATCGCCCGGAAGTATCCCCAGGTAAGGAAAATGTCTGCCAGCAGCCAGGCCATGGGGTTTGCCATGCTGGCCCCGGCAAAGCCCAAAAGCGGGGTCATGACCACCACGGCCAGTACACGGCCGACCACCTCGAATACTCCGGCAAACATGGCCAGCAGGCCAAAGCCCATTCCCTGAACCGTATTGCGCACGGAAAGCAGATAGGCCACCAGGGGATACGTCGCGCCGTTGATCACCAGGAATACCATCATCTGATCCAGAATCTCTGTCTCTGATTTATCCAGGAACAGCAGGCCGATGCTTCTTCCTCCAAACCAGATCACCAGGAAGATCCCAACGGCAAAAATCATCTGGATAATCATCGAGGCTCTTACCCCCTGCCGTATCCGGTCGATCTTGCCCGCGCCGACATTCTGGCTGCTGTAGGTTGCCATGGTAACCCCGATATTCTCAAAGGCCACAGTCATAAACGCGTTGATTTTTACTCCGGCTGCCGCCGCGGCTACGTACACCGCCCCCAGGCCGTTTACTGCAGCCTGCAGAATCAGCGTACCGATAGCCGTTATGGAAAACTGGAGCGCCATAGGCAGCCCTACCTTCAGCAGTATGACACAGCGGTGCAGCTCAATGGGCCGTTCCTCTCTGCTGACCCGCAGCTCCTGATAATGCCAGAAAATATAAATCATACAGACCACGCCGGAAATCCCCTGGGAAATCACGGTGGCCAGGCTGGCTCCGATGGTTCCCATGCTAAACTTTACGACAAACAGCAGGTCCAGGCCGATGTTCAGCAGAGATGAGACCAGCAGCGCAATCAGCGGCGTTTTGCTGTCGCCGATTGCACGGAGTATGGCGGCCGCCAGATTGTATACAATCATTGTGGAGATACCCGCCAGAATAACCACAATATAGTCATAGGCCTCCTGGAAAATCTCCTCCGGCGTATTTGTCCAGATCAGAAAATCCTTACACAGCAGAACCGTGAGCGGCGTCAGGATAACCGAAACAGCCACGCCCAGATAGATGGAATTGATCACGTATTTACGCATTGCCCGGAGGTCTCCGCTGCCAAAGCACTGGCCTACCTTAATGCCAAAGCCGGTGGTCACCCCGATGCAGAAGCCCAGGATCAAAAAGTTCAGCGAGCCGGTAGA
>JAHZHG010000055.1:0-9451 GCA_019420425.1 Clostridiales bacterium | reverse complement strand
CCGACAAATTTTCCCACAATCATCGAGTCCACCATGCTGTAAAACTGCTGAAACAGCCCGCCGAAAAGCAACGGAATAAAAAAGCGCAGGATCAGCGTCATGGGACGCCCATTTGTCATGTCCTTCATCTCATACACCTCAAGTCAAATCTGAATTTCTATTCTCGGGCTATCCTAGCACAAAGATATGTGGTTTTCAATGGAAATCTGCCGCGGCGGCTGCCAAAGTAAACGGGCAAAACCGGCGGGTTTTTGTCACTTTTCACATAGGGGTATCCGGCGTCTCCGGTTATGCTTTTGGACATAAGCATCCTGCCGGAGGCTTTTGTATCATAGGAAACTGCTCTGCATTTTCCTATGATATAAAAAACGGCTGTGCGCACTCAGCACACAGCCTGATCTTTCTCTTTATCTGCTTTGCTTATACTCTGGACAGATACTCTCCGGTTCTGGTATCGATCTTCAGTACATCACCCTGCTCTACGAACAGCGGAACCAGAACGGTAGCTCCGGTTTCTACGGTTGCCGGCTTGGTAGCGCCCTGCGCGGTGTCGCCCTTGAAGCCCGGCTCGGTCTCGGTAACCTCCAGCTCTACGAACAGAGGCGGCTCAACCGCAAATACGTTGCCGTTGTGGGAACATACCTTAACCATCTCGTTCTCTTTTACAAATTTCAGTGCATCTCCAACATCGTCAGCGTTGAGTGCAATCTGATCATAGGTCTCCACATTCATGAAATGGAACAGATCTCCGTCGCTGTACAGGTACTGCATGTCCACACGGTCAATACGCGCCTGCGGGAATTTTTCGGTGGGGCGGAAGGTCTTTTCTACTACACCGCCGTTGATAATATTTTTTAACTTTGTCCGAACAAAAGCGGCTCCTTTACCGGGTTTTACATGCTGAAATTCGATGATCTGGTAAATATTTCCCTCCATCTCCAGTGTAACGCCGTTTCTAAAATCGCCTGCTGAAATCATACTGATAGTCCTCCTTAACTGTATCGAACGGATAATATTCAATATCCCATAATTTATTCCATTTTATAATAGATTGACTGTATTTTCAACTATTTTTTTCGCAGGTCTCCCAGTTTCCTCACGCCATATGGGAAAACCCGCCTTAATACGTAAAAAATCTGCTGTCTTTCCCCCGATCCTCCCATGTGGCTGTGCAAATATGCTTTCTGTCAGAAATGCGGGTATTTCTCCCGGATACGCGCAGCCTCTTCCTCCAGCTTTTCCTTGGTTTTCCGGTTGTTTTCTATACTCTTGGTCTGTGACTCTATGCTGGTTTTCAGCTTTGCCACTTCGTACTCCAGTTCCTTGGCGCGCTCGCTCTTCCCGCTCAGCATGTACTGCTGCTTTTCCTTTGCCCGCTCCTTCGCCGCTCTGCGCCCCTTTCCGGTCAGCTTAAGCAGTACAAGCCACACAGCAAAAAATAATCCGCAGGCAATCGCGCCGTAAGCCTCTTCCTCGACGACGGAATAGATAGCCATTACACCGATAAACAGCCACATGACCAGGGTAAACAAGTTCCAGATACCCAGGGTGAAGGATTTGGCGCTGCCGGGCTTTTCAATCCTGTGCTTTGTCCCTTCCAGCTCCTTTGTCCTGGACTCCAGCTGCTTTTTCGTTTTCATCACGTTCTTTTCCAGGTCAGCTATGGTGCTTCTCAGCTTTGTAATCTTCTCCGTGACCGGACTGAGCTCTTTGCTGCTGCACTGCTCCATGTAGGCGTTGAAGGATGCCTTGTATTCTTCCATCGCTTCTCCGTTTTCCTCGTATGCCTCGCGGAACAGAGGAGCCAGCTCCGCGCCCATGCCGGTCTGCTTTAAATCGCCTGAACGCTCCAGGATTTTTTTCCATACGTCGCCGGCGATTCCCTTCTGGATGATCTCGCGGTTACACGCCTTTAGCTCTCTCCCCAGCGTTTCATCCCCGTAGGCGATTGCCTGGGAATAAAATATGCTGCTTTCCAGGGGCTTGCTCTGGCCCCGCAGTTCTGCAAGGTTGGAGGAGCGGTATTCGCACAGCAGCTTGCTGAAATAAGCTCCCCTTTTGCCTGCCTCCTCGCTGTCCTTTTCCAGCATCTTTTCCAGAAGGGCGTCTGCGCCTTTCCAGTCTTTCCCCTTCAGCTTTTCTGCCGCAAGAGCGGCCAGGTCGGCCATGCTCTGTTCCTTCGGCTCCGTTCCGTCCTGCGCAGCTGTTCCGCAGACGGCATGGATCAGGCTTTCCTTCCAGTTTACATCGCTGAAATCCAGAGCCTGTACATAGCCCATTTCGTTGGGCAGCTCAGTGACGGACATTCCGCTGACGCAGGGCAGCAGCATCCGCTTTTCCGGGCGGTTTTTTGAAAGCCACCGGAAGCGGCGCCACTCGTTGCGCACCCATGGAGACATCAGGTTTTCCGGCTTTGTGCCTACCACCAGCATCACTTTGGCGGACAGCAGGGCGGCCATGATATGGGGCTCAAACTTGGAACCGGCATACTGCTGCAGGCTCACGCGGGAATTGAACACCTTCAGGCCGTAATCGTTGGTCAGCATATAGTAGAGATCCAGGGCTATCTGACTGTCCTTTGTGGGGTTGCCCTGCTCGTCCCCCTGTTTAACGCTGATAAATACGTCGTACCTGGCCTGCTCCCTGTATATTTCGATGTATTCCCGCAGGATCCCGTCAATCTGGCCGGCTTCCCGCTGGTAGTATTCCTGCATGGCCGGATTTCGGGCGCAGCGGATCGTCTCTTTGTAATCGGCGTCCTCCAGGATACTGTCCTCGATCAGGTGGAAAATCGTGGGGAAATATGCGCCTGTAGCCGGCTCCCGGACGTACTCGACTCCGTAGCGGCACAGCAGGCGCTGCCAGTGGGCCTCCGCGCTGTCCGGCTCCAGCTCCAGGATCTCCTTATAGCTTGCCGAGGCTTCCTCAAACCGTCCGTCTCGCTGGAGCGCAGCGGCATCGGCGTAGAGCTTCACTACTTTTTCGCGCTGCTTTTCGGCCTGCCGTGCGGCTTCCTTTTCCAGCAGGGTCTCCAGATTTTTTACTTCCTGCTCTTCTTTATATCCGGGAACCTCCATCTGTCTCCCACAATACATGCAGACCAGATACTCCGCATCCTCGGAATAGGTGATGTCTGCGTTGCAGTATATGCATTTGGTCATTTTCTGCATTATTTTTCCTCCCTGCTGTTTTTATCTTCGTACCGGGTTTCCGCATTTCGGGCAAAAGGATGCCTGATCCGAAATCTGGGCCCCGCAGCGGATACAGTAGCTCATTCCCGCCGCAGCCCCATAGCCGCCCAGCCCCGGATTGGCCTCCGCTGGGGCATAGCCGCCTGACGGACTGCCTCCCGGCGTGGCATAGCTGCCTGACGGACTGCCTCCCGGCGTGACATAGCTGCCTGACGGACTGCCTCCCGGCGTGACATAGCTGCCATCCGGCCGGACGTAGCTGTACACGGTTCCTCCCGTCGAAGGTGCATAGCTATACACGGTTCTGCCCATCGGGCCGCAGCCGCCCGGGGCAGCGTTCTCCCCTGGCCCTGCGCTCCTGTCCAGCCCTTCTGCCAGCATCTCCATATAGGCAATCAGCTCCTCTATCCGATCGCCGCTCATATTCCTGGCCCATTTTTCGTCTACATTTGCTCTTCCCGCATTATACTCCCTCTCGTTTTCCAATCTGAGCGTCTCTATGGTCTGCTGAATATCCCACATCCTTCTCAGCAAATCCTCGGCCCGCTGCGCATCGCTGTCTGCCCGCTGCTCCCGGCTGCTCTGCTGCTCCCGGACATACTCGTTTTCCGCTTTTGCCCGCACGGCTTCGGCCTCCGACCGGATTTTTTCTTTTTCTGTTTCCGACTGCTGCTGCCCCATAGCCTCATCATGGGCGAGAGTCAGCTTCAGCCGTTCAATCTCCGCCTCCTGGCTGTGCAGACGCTCCTCCATCGCCCGTTCCTTTTCCTTCTGCTCATTTTCCAGCTGCAAAAGCTCCATCTCATGGGCCACGGCAAACTTCTTTTCTTCCATATCCCGGGCAAACTCTGCCCTGTGCAGGCGCTCTTGGCGTTCTTCCTCGCTGCGTTTTACCTTCTCCAGCAGTTCATTTTCCTCATCGGTCAGCAAATGCTTCAGCCTGCCCCAGGTATAGGCTGTCCCCGCCTCTGTTTCTTCCCGGAAGCGGGTATTTTCCACTTCATCCTTCAACTGCGTATTGCGCGTCAGGCGCTCATACGCATCCAGCTTTTGCTTCCAGTCAAAATCGCTCTCTTCGATCTTCCGCAGGATTTCTCCGATCAGGTGCTTCTGCTGGGTATCCAGCAGCTCATCTTCCCGAAGGGCGCTGCTGGACATCTTCTGCAGGTTGATGTCTGCGCCATGCCGGATCTCCCGGGTCCGGATATCGGCGCGCAGCTTTTCCTCTGCCAGCTGGTTTTCCCGCTTCCACTGGGCATAGGTTTCCTCAAAGCTGGTTTTCTCCACCTCGGACTGATATGCGCTCTCCCGCCTCTCGGCCCCGCGCCTCTGTTCTTCGTCAAAGCGGCGCAGACGCTCTGCTCGCTCACGCCTCTCAAGCTCCAGTGTTGTCCGCAGCTCCTCCTGCTGCGCGTCGATGCGGGCGCCGACCGCGTCAAGCTCTGCGTTCTGCCGTTTTTCTTCCAGCCCGATCTGCTTTATCCGCACCCGATGCTCTGCCGTCTCATCCGCCTGAACGTACTCCAGGTTCTGGGTAAACCGGCGCATTTCCTCTGCAATACTGGTTTCCGCCCGAAAGCTCAGCAGCTCCGTCTGCTTAGCCAGTACGGCGGACTTGGACAGCTCCTTCTGCCGGATCGTAAAATCGGCGGCATACATCCCCCGGCTGAACAGCTCCTGGTTCAGATAGTTGCTCACTGAGGTACGCAGGTAGCTGAAATACCGGTTCAGCTCGCGGACGTCCGCACCGCAGTCGTCGATCATCGGCTGAAGAATATCGTTGAGCATACCGGTCAGCAATCCGCCGATCAGACGGCTGAAATATGCAGAAGCCGCCTGATCCGCCGCGGTCTCTTCCTTCCATTCCTCTGTCTCCGCCAGGGCCTCCAGCTTTTCTATATCCGCTATGCGCAGCGTACACGTACCGCACAGAACCACCTCCGCCGCAAGCGCGGAATCTCCCTTCATATGTACCGGCAGCGGATCGGCCGTCCATTGGATGTTCCGCTCCACGCGGCTGCGCAGACGCTTTCTCTGCTCTTCTCCTTTTTCCGCTTCCAATTCACGTCTGACGGTTTCTGCCGTCTTTTCTATGGCAAGCCCCTCGATCCCATAATCCTTAATCTCAAGGCCGTATGCCCGCAGCTCTTCATCCGCCCAGCCCCGGATAAATCTGCGCAGCTCTCCGCTATAGTCCTTCAGCCGCAGTACATCCCATTTCCGTTCAATCACCAGGGCCTGAAGCTCTTCATTGAATATGTTGCTGATCTTCTCCCGTACAAGCACGCACAGCCGGGAATTTACCTCTCCGGCCAGCTCCTGCACCGTCCAGGTCCGGTATCCGGCCCACTCGGCAAACAGCCGGGCATTGCAGATTCCCAGGCTAAGCTTTCCTGACGCACGGACGATCACCGCGTTCTCTCCATCCGCATCCCGGATCTCCGGCGGATTCGGCGTGCCCCAGGCAAACTCCCGGTGAATCCGGCTCTGAACAAAGAATACATCCGTCACAAAGACCATGCTGCCGCTGGCGTCAAACTCCCGGTTCAGCTTCTGCTCCATAGTCATCGGGGTATTTTCCATCAGATAATTTCCCGGGCCGACGGGATATTCGCAGACACCGTTTTTGATGAACAGCGCGGTCATTCCCGCGTTTACAATCAGCTGAGATTTGAATGGAAAGCGGTCAAGGGGATGCTTCCAGATCAGCGTCTGCTCATCGCCGCCGCAGCGGATCACACAGGCATCCTGGTTTACTGATGCCTCTTCCTTTCTCAGCACGGACTTCGCGTCAAAGACATGGCCGCAGAGCTGGCAGGTGCATGGCCCTTCTCCGTGGCCAATGCGCATTTTCACGCCGCATTTCGGACAGGGAACCTCTGTAAAACGCGGCTCTTCCACATTTCCCAGAAGCGGCTTTCCGCAGACCGGGCAGAGGTTTGCCTTTCCCAGCAGGGTATCGTATACCACGTCGTTTTCACAGTGCGCGCAATGTACAACCTGCATCCGTTCTTCCTTAAATGAGATTTCCCTGCTGCATTTTGGACAGGGACGTTTCCTCCATCCAAACCAGCCGCGCTCCAGCTGAACAATCGTATCACATTCCGAGCACCGAATATTTATCATCCTTTTAGGCTCCATGTAGCTGTCCTCCTTGCCCCCAAATTTATATGGCATAAATATAAAATCAGTTTAACATTCTCTGAATTTTTTGTCAATTTCCGTTGATTTTTTATTCAACTTTACATATGCACAATGGGCATAAAAAAAGAACCCGAAGGTTCTTTTTCCTTTAATGCGTTCCACGAACCACTTCGATTCCATGATCCGTCAGCCATTCTCCGATTTCGGTAATCACCGGACATTCTTTTCCGTCTCTGCTTTTTGTACACACACCAAAATGTACGATCTGCGTGCCTTCAGAGACCAGTCTCTCCAGCTTTTCTTTCAGTCCCGCACTGTTTTCCGGCGTATTCCCGCATCCATTGCACCGCGCAAATGCGGTCAGCACGGTTTCCTTATTCTGATATACGGAAAAGCTTCTCGTTTTCGCCTCCCATGCTTTCATGCAGGCGGCCCCTGTGCAGACCTCGTTTGCTTTCAGGCAGTTTACCATTGCCACCTTCTTCATGCTTTGCCTCCTTTTCTCCGGTAAGCCGGATGATACAGGATGTGCATATCTCCGCTGTCATCCTTTATCACATCCGCATCAATCTCATACACCTCCCGGATAAACTCCGGCGTCAGCACCTCTTCCGGCGTTCCGCTGTTCACCACCACGCCTTTTTTCACGACCAGAAGCCGGTCGCAGTACATCGCCGCGATATTCAGATCATGAATCGCCGAAATCACGGTCAGGTTTAGTCCCTTTACGATGTCCATCAGCTGAAGCTGATACTTGATGTCCAGATGATTCGTCGGCTCGTCCAGGATCAGACAGGGTGTTTTTTGTGCCAGCGCCCGGGCCAGAATAATTCTCTGCTGTTCTCCGCCTGATAAAGTCGAAAAGGAACGGTTCTCAAATTCGCTCATCCCCACGGTTTTCAGGGCCTCCCTCACAATCCGGTAATCCTCTGCATTGTCCCTTTCCATGGCACGCTTGTGCGGCGAGCGGCCCATCAGCACGACTTCACTGACCGAAAATTCAAAATTATAGTAATTGTGCTGTGCCACTACCGCCATCTTTCTGGCAGACTCACGCACCGAATAGGAATTCAGTGCCTTTTCGTCCAGCAATACCGCGCCTTTGTCGGGCTGTAATACCCGGTAAATACATTTCAGCAGCGTACTTTTTCCGCTCCCGTTGGGGCCGATTACACCGATAAATTCCTTATCTCCCACATGGAGGTCCACCCCTTTTAAAATGTGGGCGCTCCCAAAGCTTATCTCTACTTTCTGCGTCTCTATATTCACGAATCACTGCCTCCAAATCCGTAGCGTTTTCGTACCATCAGGTAGATAAAACAGGGCGCACCAATCATGGATGTCAGCAGTCCCACCGGAAGCTCCATTCCGGGAATAATAATACGGCAAAACACATCCGCCCAGATCAGAAATATCGCGCCTACCAGTGTACAAATCGGCAGCATTTTTTTATGGTCTGTCCCGAAAACCATTCTGACCAAATGGGGAATCACCAGGCCCACAAAGCCAATGGTTCCTGACGAATAAACGACAAATCCCACCACTGCCGCAGAAACCAGCAGATACAGCTGACGGAGCCTGTGCAGATCGGTTCCCAGAGTAATCGCTGCCTCGTCTCCCAAAAGCATTAAATTTAAATTCCGGTACTGGCTCCAGAAAAACAGAAAGGCCAGAAGTACAATCGGCATGATCACTGCAATATTTTCCCAGCTTGCCCCGGCAAAGCTTCCCATCAGCCAGAACGTTACATTTTTCAGCGCGTCATTATCACTGCTGAAGTACACGATAAAGCTGGAAAATGCACTGCACACGGAGCTTAACGCCATTCCGGCAAGGAGAAGCTTCACTGACGTTGCCCTTCCTCCAATATTTGCCAGCGCAACCACCGCAACCGAAATGCCGAATGCGCCCAAAAAGGCCATGATCCCCACATAGTTTGAGCCAAATCTGGCTCCTATTCCAAGGAGAATCGCAACGGTTGCCCCAAGAGACGCACCCGAAGAAATCCCAAGCGTATATGGTTCTGCCAGCGGATTCTTTACCACTGCCTGCATAATCACACCGCAGATTGCCAATCCCATCCCCACTGCCATGGACAGCATCAGTCTGGGCAGGCGGATAAAACATACTACATCGTATATTTTTCCGCTTCCATAAACAGCCGCATCGCCTGCCCCGAAAAGCTGATACAGAATAACTCCGTACACATCCCGAAAAGGAATATGTACGGAGCCAAAGGTCACTGCCAGCAGTACAGACAAAATCAGCAGTGCAAGCAAAACAATTACGGTCAATACATATCCCGGTGTGTTCTTAATCAAACCTGCTTTTTTGCCTTCCATATTATCTACTCCGCATAAAGTTCCGGATAAAGAGCTTTTCCGATATTGTTCAGTCCGTTAATGGTACGAACGCCGCTGGTATACACATCAGAAAGATCCAGCGGATAAACGTCTCCATTCTGGACTGCCTTCAGACTTGCGTATCCCGGATCGCCGGTAAGGTTCTCAACCTTCGTCTCATCACCGATCACGAAAATAACATCCGGATCCAGATTAATCAGATCTTCTGCGCCAATGTCGCTGGCCGCATCGAGAAGGTCGCCGCCCATTTCGATAACCATATTGCCCGCAAGCATGGTCTTATCGTAATTCCAGATCGAATCCTTCATAAACTCAACGACCAGAACGGTTTTCTTTTCCTGTCCCTGTGTAGCCTCGGTAACACGTGCTACTTCGTCTTTCATTTCATCCACAATCGCCTGGGCCTTATCCTCTACATCGAAAATCTTTCCGATGGTCAGGATATCGTTGGAATTCAGGGAAATGTATGTGTTTATGCCGTTTTCATGCCAGTAATCCACATCGCCAATCGTTTTGTCCGAGAAAGAAGATTTCCATCCGAAAATGAAATCCGGCTCCAGCATAATGGCATATTCTTTGCTCATTGCTGCATTTGAGTCTACAAATTCGTTGTATTCTTTTCCTGCCGCTACCTTAGCATACTCTTCCTGAAGCTCCGGCAGCACGCTGTCCTGGCTGACTCCGACTGCACAGATTACCCTGTCTCCCAGCCCCAGGGTCAGCAGGGGTTCCAGGTTGTTCCAGAAGGTAATT
>JAHZHG010000054.1:998-11187 GCA_019420425.1 Clostridiales bacterium | reverse complement strand
GTTATCGACAACGAGCCGGCGAAAAACTACGTTGCTGCCAACGAAGGCTTAAAGATTCTGGATACCGAGTTTGCCAACGAGGATTACGCCGCTGCAATCAAAAAAGGAAATACCGAGCTTCTGGATCAGGTAAATACCGCTCTGGCTGAACTGAAGGAAGAGGGCACCCTGGACGAGATCGTCGGCAAATACATCTCCAGCGACGCTGAGGCAGAAACCGAAGCCGCTGAAACAGAGACCGAAGCTGCAGAGACAGAGACCGAGGCAGAATAATTTATCCCATATGCGACTATAGAATCGAGACTTCAGGCAGGGACGGCATTTGCCGCCCCTGTCCTTCTGTATAACCCGCCATCACCTACATCATCACAAAAGGGGGAACTGCCATGAGCAGCGTAGCAACTTTCTCTGACTGGCTTGCTGAAATACCAGGATGGCTCCAGGGATTTCCTGAGTTTATCCAGAAATTCCTGTTTGACTGTTATATGACCTTCCCGTATAAAAATAACTGGCAGTATTTTGCCAAGGGCCTCCTGGTAACCTTTGAAATTACCATCGGCGCCCTGATACTCGGCGTTATTTTCGGTGTAATTGTCGCAGTCATCCGTTCAGCCCATGATTCCAGACGCAAAAAAGCCGGCTGGGGCTTAAGCCTGGCCAACTCCATCTGTAAAATCTACCTGACCGTTATCCGCGGAACGCCAATGATGGTACAGCTGCTGATTATGAGCTTTGTTATCATGATGCCCCGCGGAGAAACCGAGCAGCTCTTCTGCGCTATCCTGACCTTTGGTATCAATTCCGGTGCCTACGTGGCGGAAATCGTCCGCTCCGGTATTATGTCCATTGATCAGGGGCAAATGGAAGCCGGCCGTTCCCTGGGTCTGAATTATTACCGGACCATGCGCTATATTATCGTCCCACAGGCCATCAAAAATATTCTTCCGGCTCTGGGCAACGAACTGATTACCCTGGTGAAAGAAACCTCTGTCGTGACGATTATCGGTCTCCGTGACCTGACCAAGGGCGCAATGGTCGTCCAGTCCAAAACTTATGTGGCATTTGTCCCCTACGTGGCAATCGCCCTGATTTACCTGGTGATTGTCCTGATCCTGACCAAGCTGCTGGGCATTCTGGAGAGGAGGCTGAGAGAAAGTGATCGACGTTAAACAGTTAGAAAAATCCTTCGGGGACCACAGGGTTCTCTGCGGCATCGACGAACACATTTACAAAGGGGAGAAGGTGGTCATCATCGGTGCCTCCGGTTCCGGTAAGTCTACCTTTCTGCGCTGCCTCAACCTGCTGGAGGAACCCACAGGCGGCACGATTACCTTTGAGGGTACGGACATTACCAATCCCAAAACGGATATCAACAAGCTTCGGGAAAAAATGGGTATGGTATTCCAGCAGTTCAACCTGTTTCCCCACCTGACCGTAAAGGAAAATATCACCCTCGCTCCGGTAAAGCTTGGCCGTATGACCAGGGCTGAAGCCGACCAGAGGGCCATGGAGCTGCTCCAGCGTGTCGGCCTTCCCGAAAAAGCCGATACATACCCCAAGCAGCTCTCCGGCGGCCAACAGCAGCGTATTGCCATTGCCCGCGCTCTGGCCATGAACCCCGATGTCATGCTCTTTGACGAACCCACCAGCGCCCTCGACCCGGAAATGGTAGGGGAGGTGCTGGAGCTGATGAAGGAGCTGGCTGACGACGGCATGACCATGGTTGTGGTCACCCACGAGATGGGCTTTGCCCGCGAGGTAGCCACCCGTGTCCTGTTTATGGACGAAGGCGTCATCGCAGAGCAGAACGAACCCGGCGAGTTCTTCAGCAATCCGCAGCATCCGCGGCTGAAAGAGTTTTTATCCAAGGTTCTATAGAAAAAGAAAGCCAGAGCGGCAGGCCGTTTCGCCCAGCCATTCTGGCTTTTATGATTTCTGTTTTCCTTAGCAGCCAGCCGCACAGGCCCCAGGCTTTCCCGCTTACTCATCTGCAATATAAAAACAGTAAATCCGCTCGTCTTCACTCATCTTCTGTATCAGCTCCTTATCCGCCATGATCACACAGCCATACAGCCGAAATCCATTCTGGTCAATATACTCCGTGATCTCCTTCACCGGTATCTCCCGCTCTCCCATCATCCGGGTAAATACGCTTTGATCCCCGAGGTAGCGCACCATACTGAAAAAATGCTCTTGTCTGGCCCTAGCTTCCTCCTGCCTGCGTTCCTCTTCATCGTTCCAGCTGCCATCGTCTACCGTATCCAGCAGCCCGGGATAGCTTTTGTTGATCTCCGGATCTTCAAATATTGGTCCCACCGCATGATTGGAAAATCCATAGCCCATGTATGCGTCTGACACCCGCACGCCATACCATGCCTGTCCCCAGCTGTACGCTTCTTCCATCTCCATGCACTGTTCATACTCCAAATCCTCGGCAAAGGTAAAATACACTCTCCGGATTTCCCCCTCTTTCAGCTCCTCCAGCTGCTCCTCCGCTGCCCAGCTCCCTCCGCCGATCATATCATCCGCATACGATGTGGAAAATCCCATGATGTTTCCAAATGGCTTTTCCACCGTTTGCGGCGTATAAAATGTCAGCTTATTCCGTTCCAGCCTTCCCGCTGCCGCCGGATACGTCTGACCCTTCAAGGTCACTGTTGGCCTCAGCACAAATTCATATGTGCCAAACCCCTTCGCCGTCACCTCTGCGCTGTCATATCTCCGCAGCGGCAGAAACAGCTCGCTGTACACCATCATATCCAGGCCGAACTGATTCACATACTCTTCCGCCTGGGCAAGCGGATTGTAATACAGCTGATCCATCAGCGGCGACAGCCCATACTGTACAAACAGCAGTACTGCCAGGATCACCGCTGTCATCCCTATGCCAATCCTCCGGTATACCTTCCGTATCTCCTTTTTTACCAGCTTTGCCAGCTGCTCTCCACCGCCCGGCTCATCTTTCTCTGCGTTTTCGCTTTCCCTCTCTCCTTCCAGTCCCAGCTCATCGTACAAAAGATCATTCAGCGTCTCAAACTTTTCCAGCTCCTCTTCAATCTGCTGCTTTTCCTCCTCCGTCGCTTCTCCCTTCCGGTATCGCTCCGCCATTTCCTTAAATTTCATTGCTTCCGCCTCCTTCTTCCGCTCTTTCCACCAGCTGTCTCAGCTCCTTACGCGCCCTGCAGGCAATCACCCGCACGTTTCCCGGACTGATCTGCATAACCTCCGCAATCTCCTTCACCGGCAAAGCGGCAAAATATTCCAGAAAAATGATCTGTCTGCTCATCTGAGGGAGCCTGCGGATACAGGCATACAGCAGCCGCTCCCGCTCTGTTTTCAGATACTCCTCCAGAAGGTCCTTTTTTTCTCCGGAAAACGCTTCCGTTTTCCCGCCTTTGTTCCTCTTTTCCCGCTTTATCTCATTCAGGCAGAGGTTCTTCGCCGTCAGATACAGCCATGCACGAAAATTGGGATGGGCATCATTCAGGCTGACCAGTGCCCGCACAAAGGTCTCCTGTGTCAGATCCTCTGCCGCCGCCCGGCTTCTGCACAGCGAATAAACATACAGATACACTTCCCGTGCATAGCGCAGGTAGAGCTCTGCCAGCAGTTCCTTGTTCATCCCATCTCCCTCCTTCCCTTATATAACAATCCTTCCGCAAAAATGTTACAGAAAATCTGCTGATTCCATACGTTATCCTCCTCTTGCTCCATTGGGAAAATCACAGTATAATGAATTAACCGATTATACGCACAGGAAAGGAGATTCACCATGCTGGTATGTGATTACATCGTCGAACTGATCACCGGAGATTATGCTGAATTGAGACGCATCGACGCTCCGGAAGAGGAAACGAAGCTGACTGCACTGGCTCTGCTGCCGCCGGACATCCGTGAGGGCTCTGTCCTTCACTACGAACTGATGGAATATACCCTGGTAAAGTAAGGCTGCCTACACGGTAAAATACCTCTTGCATCCGTGCGCATCCTGCCGGAGGCTTTTGTATCATAGGAAAATGCGAAGCAGTTTCCTATGATACAAAAAATGACCGATGGAAAATCCCACCGGTCATTTTCATTTTTGTCGTTAATTGTTTTTAAATACTCCGCTGCCTGCTGCCGTCTCGCCTTCGCCCTCTGTCCTGGCATCCATGGAGGTCATTATGGTCACGTCAGAGCCGATCTCGCTGATATATGCAGGGAGACCGCTTCCATACAGCCAGTTCATCAGATCTGCCGGATATGCATCAGCAGTAAAGCTGGCGCCGTTTACCCTGCTCATGGTTCCGTTGCTGTAGCTGTAAATCTGAATGTTCATCGAACTGTCTCCGCTCTCATACATGCAGACGTAATTGCCTTTTACAAAAATCCTGTACTGTTCTGAGCGGTAGTTTCCGCTTCCTGCATAGGCAGATTTGGCAAATGTGCCGCCTTCCGCAACAACTCCATCCTGCACATAATACAGCGTGGTAAGGATTCCCATTGTGCCGGTGTCCGGATTGATTCCGTAGCTGTTAACCAGCATTTCCTGACTGCCGTCGCTGTCCAGGTCCGTAATCAGTGAAGAACAAATACCCTGGTACGCGCCAAGCTCTGCATTTGTGTTGCCGCCGTAGGTGTATGCAGTTTCATCAGAGCCCATATAGCCCTTCTGCGGGGCAACGGTACTGCTCAGGTATGTATTCAGCAGTTCTGCCGAATCGACAGGCGCTTCGGTTTCCGGAGCCTCAGCAGTCAGCTCGGTTTCCGGCGCTATCGGTTCAAGTGCTTCTGTCTCCGCTGCTTCTGTTTCCGGTGCTTCCGTCTCCGCTGCTTCTGTTTCTGGTGCTTCGGTCTCCGCTGCTTCTGTCCAGCTTTCCGGCATATCTTCGGCCGCAGCCGCTTCGGTCCAGATTTCTGTCTCCACTACTTCCGTCTCTGTCATCGGTTCGTCTACTGGCTCAATGGTCTCCCCTGCCGTAGCTTCCGTTAAAGCCTCTGTCTCCGGAATCTCTTCCTGACCTGCTTCAGATTCAACCCATATGTCTGTCCAGGCTTCTGTCATCTCCCATTCCGTCTCGCCGGGAAGGGCTTCTGTCCCTGACTCTGTCTGGGCCTCGCTCTCCTCTGTCGGCGTCCGGTCTATCGCTCCATCTTTGCGTTCAAGATAAAATGCCATTCCGTCCCGCTCTGCGTAAAGCTGTTCCTGATAGTAGTAAAGCTGTTCCTCCGCTTCTGCAAGCTTCAGATATACGCCGTCGGCGTTCTCCTCCCAGGAGCCTTCCGCCAGTATGCTGCCAGCCCGGTAAACCGCATTTCCCTCTGCATCCAGCTCCAGCTGGAGGGCCTGAGCGACCGGGGCTCCGTTGTATTCATCCAGCCATACAGCTTGCTGGTAGTCATAAATACCCGTACACTCCCAATATCCTTCTGCCTCCAGTCCGATTTCCGGCTCGTTTTCTTCCGTCGAAGGCTCGGTTACGGGTGCTTCCGTTGACGGCTCAGGCACTTCGGTTGCAGGCGCTTCTGTCGAAGGCTCAGGTGCCTCGGTTGCAGGCGCTTCCGTCGATGGCTCTGGTGCCTCAGTCGAAGGCGCTTCCGTTGACGGCTCAGGTGCCTCAGTCGAAGGCGCTTCCGTTGATGGCTCTGGTGCCTCAGTCGAAGGCGCTTCCGTTGACGGCTCAGGCACTTCGGTCGAAGGCGCTTCCGTTGACGGCTCAGGCACTTCGATTGCAGGTGCTTCCGTCGATGGCTCAGGCGCCTCGGTCGATGGCGCTTCCGTTGATGGTTCGCCTGCCTCAGTTGACGGTTCTTCCGGCGTCTGGGCAGCGGCCTCAGTTGTCGGCGCTTCCGTCGATGGCTCAAGTGCCTCAGTCGCAGGTACTTCCGGAGCAGGTGGTTCAGCTGCCCCCTCGGTAGCCGGAATCACCGGCTCTGCTCCCTCTGTCCCCGGTGTGACTGTGATATCCTCCGGCGCTTCGCCCGGCTGCTCCTCCGGGAGCTCGGGCTGCAGGTCACCGCTCTCGCCGTCCGCTGCGGGTGTCTCCGTTATCGCCTCCAGTGTTCCGGGATCCTCCGCCCCCGGTTCAAACAGCGTGGCCTCCTCCTCTACCTTGGCGACCACCTGGCCCTGTACCAAGTCAGGCTCTTCCACAATCTTGCCCGGTCTGCTGGTATCCGAGTCGTCGTCAATATAATTCCAGATACCGGCCTCGGATTTATACCCGTAAACCAGCTGCTGCTGTCCTCCATTGATGGAGTCCACCGTGCAGTTCATCCGGATCGCTGCGCCGTCTGAGCTGATCTGCACGTCAGATACAGACATCGTAGATCCGCTTGGCAGGGAGTCCGTATAATACTCCATAAAATTCTGCGCTTCTTTTTTCAGTGTCTCTGTACTCTTGGCTTCTGTGCCGACGGAACGGAAAAGAAATGCAATCACCACGCACACCATTATGCAGCAGATTGATGATACGGTCGCAATAATGGCAATCCGCTTTCTCCGATCCGGATCCTCCGGCCCTCCTGCACCCTGGTTATATCCGCGGCGATCCGATCCGCCCGCATCCTGTGCATATCTGCTGCCCGTCCGCGGCCGTTTCTCCTCTCCCCGCGCTTCCGTCCGCTCATTTCTCTCCCGTCCCGGGGCCCCTCCGACTACCGGAAGCTTTGCTCCACAGGAGCGGCAGAATTTCGCCTGATCAGAATTTCTGGCTCCGCATTTTCTGCAATACATCTTTGTATCCTCCCCTCATAAAATCCCTTATTACTGCCGGATATATATTCCCTGGGATTTAATGAAATCATCCAAATCGGCAATCGTATCCTGGGCCCAGGTTTCGCTGATCTCCGCTGCTGTACCCTCTGCCGGTTTCTGTCCTTCTTTTTCTTTATCTGCCATATAAGCCATCCTGCATTCTCCCCCCTACTCGTTGCCGCCCTCGGCGTTGTTCCAGAAGCCCTCCTGACCCAGCTCGGTCATATGTACCCGGCCCTTAAACTGAAGCTCCGGGTTCTTAATGCTCACCCGGGTGCCGCTGGGGACGGATGAGGTGATAAATGCATTGGAGCCGATGATTGCTCCTTCTCCGATAACCGTATCGCCGCCCAAGATAGACGCTCCCGAGTATACGGTTACATTGTCTCCAATCGTAGGATGGCGCTTCGTGTGTCTCCAGGACTGTCCTCCTCTGGTGGACAGTGCCCCCAGAGTCACACCCTGGTAAATCTTTACATTTTTTCCAATCTCCGTTGTCTCCCCAACCACCACGCCGGTTCCATGGTCAATAAAGAAATAGCTGCCGATGGATGCGCCGGGATGAATATCTATACCGGTCAGGCTGTGGGCGTGTTCGGTCATCATTCTGGGGATCAGGGGGACCCCCAGAAGGTGGAGCTCATGGGCAATCCGGTTCACGGTAATGGCAAATACGCCGGGATAGGAGAAAATGACTTCATCCGTATTAAACGCCGCCGGATCTCCGTCGTAAGCAGCCTGGACATCTGTGGCCAGCACAGCCCTCAGCGAAGGAATCTTCTCCAGGAAGCAGTCCACAATCTCCTCCGCCCGTACATCCAGCCGGCTGCAGTCCACATCACTTTTGTCCTCGGTATGCTGCAGGGCTTTTATTACCTGCCCCTTCAGCCGGAACTGGATATCCTCCAAAAGCTCTCCCACATGGTATTCTATGGACTTGGCGTTCAAATGCTTTGCCTCGAAAAATCCCGGGAATACGACGCAGCGGATCTCTTCCAGTAAATCAATAATTATCTCTTTGTTTATCCGGTTTGTGGAATCGATATTGCAAATCTCCGGAAAATCCTGGTAGCTTTTCAGCACTGCATCAACGAGGCCGCGGATTTCTGTCTTTTTTTCTCCCATAACTCTGCCCTCAATTCTACTTTGATTGTGAAACAATTATAGCTCAACTGCCCTTGGCATGACAAGAAATATTGTCTTAACATTTCCTTAGTTATTCTTATTTCATTTCTTCAGATATTTCAGCTGCTCTCTGTCCTCCTCTTCAATTTCCCAGTCCGTGCGGGATTTTCCCACGCCGGCCATAAACAGAAACAGGAATAGGCAAAACAGGCCGAGCACCAGAATGATTACAGAAATAACAAACGGCATATGGGCACCTCCATAAATTCTTTCCTTATCTATTATATTTTTCATCCGCTTTCGTTATATCTTTCCACATTTTGCTCTTCTTATTCTTTCTTTATAAATTCCTTCTTGTTTTCCTATTAAACCCAGTTTATAATAGGGTTATTAAAACCCAGAAAGAGGTGATGAACACTTATGATGATTTCAACCAAGGGACGCTATGCGCTCCGTGTAATGATTGATCTTGCCGAGCACCAGACGGATGGCTTTATTCCGCTGAAGGAAATTGCTGACCGTCAGGAGATTTCGGAAAAATATCTGGAAAGTATCATCAAATCGCTGATTAAAGAAGGCCTGCTGCAGGGCGTCCGCGGAAAAGGCGGAGGCTATCGGCTGACCCGCTCGCCTGATCAGTATACCGTAGGCAGCATTCTCCGAATCACGGAAGGAGGTCTGGCGCCGGTTTCCTGCCTGAGCGGCAAAACCATCGACTGCCCGCGTGCGCCGATCTGCCGAACCCTCTCCATGTGGCAGAAGCTGGACACAATGATCAATGACTATTTTGACGGCATCACCATTGCCGATCTGCTGCTTCCGGATATGGCCGGCAATTATTTTGTAATCTGAATTGTTTTTTCATATTTTTAGAAAAAACAGTTGACAGGTCGTTAAATTAATGATATTATTCCTATAAACCAATCGGGATAGTAGGATTATAAAAATGGAGGTCTGACTATGAGCAAGATTTATACATCTGCTGATCAGCTGATCGGCAATACCCCGCTGCTGGAGCTGAAGCATATAGAAAAAGCATACGGCCTCGAAGCCACTCTGCTTGCCAAACTGGAATACTTCAACCCCGCCGGTTCCGTAAAGGACAGAATTGCTAAAGCCATGATTGATGACGCCGAGCAGAAGGGCCTGCTGAAGAAGGATTCCGTGATTATCGAGCCCACCTCAGGAAATACGGGCATTGGTCTGGCTTCAGTCGCGGCTGCCAGAGGCTACCGCATCATCATCGTTATGCCGGAAACCATGTCTGTAGAACGGCGTCAGCTGATGAAGGCATATGGGGCAGAGCTGGTACTCACCGAAGGTGCAAAGGGAATGAAGGGCGCGATCGCCAAGGCGGATGAGCTTGCCAAGGAGATTCCAAACAGCTTTATTCCCGGCCAGTTTGTCAACCCGGCAAACCCGGCCGCCCATCTGGCTACCACAGGCCCGGAGATTTGGAATGATACGGACGGAGCCGTAGACATCTTTGTTGCCGGAGTCGGCACAGGCGGCACAGTTACCGGCGTGGGCGAATATCTAAAGTCCAGGAAACCGGAGGTAAAGGTGGTTGCCGTAGAACCGGCCTCCTCTCCCGTACTCTCCAAGGGAACGGCCGGCTCTCACAAAATCCAGGGAATCGGCGCAGGCTTTGTGCCCGATGTCCTGAATACCGGCGTATATGACGAAATTATTCCGGTGGAAAACGAAGCTGCCTTTGCAACCGGCCGTGATATCGGCAGATCCGAAGGCATACTGGTGGGCATCTCCTCCGGTGCAGCCCTTTGGGCAGCAATTGAGCTGGCCAAACGCCCGGAGAACAAGGGAAAGACCATTGTGGCCCTGCTGCCGGATACCGGAGACCGCTATCTCTCCACTCCCTTATTTGAAACAAAATAATCTTCCCGCCGGGACGGCTCCTTTCTCTGCCGCCCCGGCATTTTTTCTGTCTGCATAGCGAAAAGAAGCCCTCACCTAAAGGGCTTCCCATCGCTAAAGCTGTATCGTCAACGTCATTTTTTCCCTGAGCTTCTCATGAAAAACCATTCTCCACTCTATCCGGGACACCGGTTCAAAATGCGGAGCAGAATACGCTATCCTTTTCTGAGAAGCTTCCGGATATTTCCCTGCCATAAACACCGAAGCAGCGCCGCCTGTCCGTCCGGTATTCTCCGGCTTCCGGGGAGGATCGCTGTTTGCCGCATCCTGCAGGCTAAAGGCCTCCGGCTCTGGAGTAATGCTGTAGGTCAGCTTCTGGCATCTGTCCGGCCAGATCATCCCGCCATTCCTGAGCAGCTCCCCATCCAGCTTTTCTGCTTCACTGCCATAAAT
>JAHZHG010000054.1:0-988 GCA_019420425.1 Clostridiales bacterium | reverse complement strand
TGGGATACGGAGCGGGACAAATTCCAAGGAAAGTGTGCCCGGATTTTGCATCTGCTTTTCAACGCAGCGGTATACGCTCCGCACGAAAAGCCATCCGCAGCTGCGGCTGCAGCCGTACGCCTCCATCAGCTCCTCCGCCTCATGTTCAATACAGGCCCTTTCCCCCTCCAGAGGATGCCAGCTCATTGCCGTACTGCCCTCCCTCTGCAGCTCCTTCCCGTCCGCAGATACGTTCAGGGAAAAGTTAAGCGCAAAAGGATTTTCCCGTTCCATCTGCTCCAGCTCCTCGGCGGATAAATCAGACAGCCTTCTCTCCTGACTCCAGTCCGTTAAAAAAAGCTCTGCCTTTTCCGCCGGAATCCGAATGGCTACATCCAGCACCAGCCTCTTTTTGCCCGGATATATTGCCTGGACAATCCCCTCTGTGTCCGTCCAGACGAAAGGATAATTCACCGGCACAGCCGCCAGCGCCCTCTCCCCTCTCTCATGGCCGTAGAAGCCTCCGCTTTCGTAAACCTTCATCGGCTCTCCTCCTATGCGTTATACACCAGCGCCATAAAAACCAGATCCTGATCCGAATTATTTTCCATCGCATGGCTCTGACCCACTTCAATACAGCACACGTCCCCCGGGCCTACCTCTATGCGTGAGCCATCATTGTCCACGAAGGTACCCTTGCCCTCCAAAATGAAATATGGCTCCGTATTCCCCACGTGCTGATGCCAGCCAATGCTGCAGCCCGGCTTCAGACGAACCATAGCGTACATGCTGCCGTGTCCGTTTAATTCCTCTGCCGAAACAATGTGGTGGATCTCCACCGAGCCTTTTCCGCCGCGAAGTCCCTCGATTATCTTTACGTCTGTTTTTCTTACCATGGTGATTTCTCCCTTCTCATTTCATCTTAAAATAAATAAAGTATACTTTTTTACACGATGGATTCACGGACGCCCCGGCAGGCCCACTATGCCCCGCAGACACGGCAAATTTT
>JAHZHG010000053.1 GCA_019420425.1 Clostridiales bacterium | reverse complement strand
ATACAAGTACTTATCGCAATACTTTTTCGTATATTTCGTCATCAAAATATAGATAAAGATTACCCAATAAGAACAATGGAACTCATGCACTTTTCTGTTTTTCTTCCATTACACAATCCTATAATTAATTCTCTCCCCCTATTCTTTATAATATATGCTCTCAAATCAATAAATTTATTAGCTCTACTGACTTAGCCTTTAAAGCATATAAAAATATATTTTCACATATCCGTTGTATTTTAATACTCGATCCCCAAATATGTAGAATGAGGATTTTTCGTAAATAAAGTTACTTTAAATCTTTATTTGGATTGATCTTTACGTTTTCATTAATATCCGCACAATTTTTCTGACTATTCAACAAAAATTTTACTTTTCTAATCTTAATTGGTTTATTTTTTATATGTTTTCCAAAAAAGCATCCTGATAACGCTAAAAAAATTGTCCATATGCATGTTGCCGTCCCTTCAACAGTAATATATGGTATATTATACACTTTTAGGACATCGCGTAAGACACTAACTGTATCAAATATCATTGGCAAAGAAAAAACACTTGCAATTAAAAATCCCAGATATGAAATAGCTATTGTTAATTTCTCGTTTACGCTATTCTTTCGCATAACAAGTATCTCATTAATATTTCTATACTCGTCATTAAATAATTCAGTATTCAAATAATATTTCAATCTTTTTCTCATAAAATCTATCATTTTATGAGCAGTCCCTCTGCACTGTGACCTAAGCCCTAAAATAAATGTTTCATTACTCAAATACTGAGTCTTTATCTGCTCAATGTTATTTACATTAAATTTTCTTGCTTTCTCCAAAGTCGAATCATAATTAATTTTATCCAACAAGCACACTTCAACAGGTAACATCATTCCTGCATCTAATCCTAATAATTTTAATTCTACTTCATTTCCTTCAAGTGTTGAGAATGCAATTCCTCTTGCTCCTTCTGAGAAATAGTATTGTGCCGTTAAAAGGCCAAACTTACTTTCTTTCAATAAATTATCTAGCTCTTGGTGTGTTACTTTTTCTGAATATACCGGGGCACATAAAAATCTATATATCACTTCTTTAAATTCATAGCTTATATTCTGCTCTAGATGTTCAAAATTTGCAAAACTTCCAATCAATAACATATGAAAACAATCATACTTGTCAATTTCATATCCTGTTATTTCAGCAATTTTCTCAATATATTCATTAGCAATACAATCTAACCAGACTTGGCCCTTGTCTACGCATTTATATCCGTTATGCTCATCTGCTAATGAAATTAATTTCTTATATATTTTCTTATATTCTAATTCTAAAAATGGGGCTATCGGAATATTTTCCAGCGGTAAATCTACTACTAATATTCCACTCCCGTTAAAAAACATATTACAAGTGATGCTTATACTAGCCCAAATGCCATCATTAGTTTCACATATAACAGGAGCCAAAAACAGCAGCTGTTTACCTGTAACTCCTTTTAAGCCATACATATCTCTACCATGATTAAGTTTCTCTACTTCTTTCCCAATACATTGCAACTGTTTATCAATAAAACCATTATACACTATATCATCATTATCCTTCTGTATCCTCCCAAGTACATTCATTTTAATTGCTGCCGATGCCGCTACAACTTCTGGAAATGCATTGCTGCAATTATTTATCCTTTTCTGCTCTTGTATAAAATATTTTCTCACTTCATTGCATTTTAAAATCTTCTCAACAAATTCTTTTTTCAAGTAAATATTTATCCCATTTTCTTCATACTTTTCTTCGGTTATACAAAGCGATGATTGCTGTATTCCCTTCAAAATAATAGATCCTATCTTTCCAGAATAATTGCGAAATCGAAATGGATAATATATCTTTAACAAGCCCTCTTCTATAACATAATCAAAATATCGCACCTTTTGATTTTTCATATTTTTTCCTTTGCATTTACATATTTACAGTTAAGACTATCCGTTCCTATATCTTCCCTAGATATTTAAACAGACTTTCTCCATCAGCATCTCTCCACACCTTATACAAATCCTTTAATATAAAAGATACAAAACAAGAGAGCCCCCAAAAAGCTCCTCGTTAACTAATCCAATATGCCAAATGTTCTATATAGCCATGTACGACTATCAACCAGCATAGGTAAAGTCCGAATTAAAAATATAACATTTTCTCCTACAATTAATCTCATAATTCCGATAATAATCCATCCCGTACATCTAACCCAGGGAGCACTGAGTCTTTGTCTAACTCGTTTAGTTCTGATAAATTCTGGGATTTGTCACCCCTTCTGTACATTGCTTTACACTATACTAACAACAGCATCAGGATTCTGTAATTTAAATACAATATAATTACCTGTTTCCTCTAACTCCTGCTCAGTTAAATTTGTAATTTCAATTCTATGCTGTTGCACTAGTATACTTTTTATTTGAAGGCTATCAGGTCAATTACATTTTACTGATTAGTACTTGTATTATACCAATTTCATCTTGCACTTACAATCACCATTTTCTTCCCTATCGAAGTCATAGTATTCATAGAAAAAGTAAATTAGCTTGATCTATCTTGTTATTTTCGAAATTTAACACGCTACCGAGGACGTATGTTTTCGGAAACACTACTTTACTGCTTTTTCTTTGCCAACGCACCATATACAACTTTATTTGAATTCGATGATAGTAGTAGGCAATTCTTAATTTCCTCCCTACATAAGCAATAGTAAGTTCACTGATTGCTGTCGCCTTTTTATATATTCCCATCTTTTCTTTTTTACAGTATATTACATATTCGGTTGTATCAGAATGTCTATATGCTGAAAAGGGATATGGTCTTTGATGTTTTTTTAGCATTTTCTTGCAATTTCTCTTCTGTATGTATAGAGAAACTTTTGCTGCTTTCCAGGTGCTTCATATTTGTTTCCTGCCGTCTTTAGTATCTCCTTCTTTATACACTATACAGATATTTAGGAAACTCTCTAAAAGCTGATCATGGAACCGATCAGCTCCCGTGTATATGGATGCTCCGGATTCGCGAACAGCGCTTTTGCCTGTTTTTCCTCTACGATTTTCCCGTCTTTCATCACCAGAATACGGTCGGATATCCGACGGATGACGGCGAGATCGTGTGAGATGAACAGGATACTCATTTTTCTTTTTTCTTTCAGGGCGATCAGCAGCTCGAGTATCTGCTCCTGGACAGCTACGTCCAGAGCGGATACTATCTCATCGGCAATCAGAAGCCGGGGATTCAGGGAGATTGCCCGGGCTATTCCGGCCCGCTGCAGCTGTCCCCCTGAAAGCTGATACGGATATCTGTCCAGGAATTCTTCCTTCAGGCCGCACTCCTGAAACAGCTCCCGCAGCAGATCTTCGCGTTCCCGCTTATCTGCCCTTATCCGGTGATAATTCAGCGGGGCCATCAGGCTGCTTCGCAGGGTCAGACGCGGATTCATGCTGGAAAATGGATTTTGTACTACCAGCTGCAGCTCGGGGCGTATTTTTCTCAGCTCTTTTTCTTTCCTGGCATGAAGGGGAATATCCCGAAAGAACAGTTCTCCTTTGTCTGCCTTCAAAAGACGCACCAGCAGCCTGGCCAGTGTGGATTTTCCGCAGCCGGATTCCCCCACAATTCCTACGGTCTCTTTGCAGTTCAGCCAAAGGCTGACGTCATCCACTGCCCTCACCTCTTCCGGGCCTTTTCCAAAATATTTAAACAAATGCTCTGCGCGCAGCAGGCATGTATTTTCTTCATTTTTCATCGTTCTCCCTCAGGTATAGAGCTTTCTTGTGCTGTTTACCAATTCTCTGGTGTATGCGTGCTTCGGACTGTACAGCACCTCTTCAGTTTTTCCTCTTTCCACAATTTCGCCGTCCTTCATCACCAGTACGCGGCTGCACAGGCTGGCGATCAGGCCAAGATTGTGGCTGATGTAAATCATGGAGATTTGGCGCCTGCCCTGAATCTCCTTCAGCAGCCGGACAAACTTCAGCTGGTTTACCGCATCCAGGGAGGTTGTCGGCTCATCCGCAATCAAAATCCGGCTGTTGGAAACGAGGGCCATGGCAATCGCAATGCGCTGGCGCATCCCGCCGGAAAACTGATGCGGATATTTGCGCAGCTGCATCTTGGGAGAAGGGATCCCGATCTGCTCCAGCGAACGGCAGATCATGTCCTGCCGCTGGCTTGGGGTAAGCTCCGGGTGATGCAGCTTTACGGTCTCCTTCATCTGTGTGCCGATTCTGTCATAAGGGCTGAGAGCATTGATCGCATCCTGCAGAATGATCGCTGTCTTTGAAGCACAGTATTTCTGGCGGCTCCGAGCGTCCATCTCCAGTATATTTTTTCCCTGTTCCAAGCAGATCTGCCCCCGGATACGGGCGCTTTTGCGGGGCAGCAGGCCGGTAACCGCATTCATCGTCATACTTTTTCCCGATCCGGATTCGCCGAGAATTCCCAGAATTTTCCCCTCATTCAGGGAAAAAGAGATTCCCTTTAGTATCTCCGTATAGGTTCCGCGGTTCAGCAGCTCCAGATGCAGATCTTTTACCTCCAGAACGGTTTCCTGTTTTCCCTCAGTCATACAGCGTCACCTCCCCCGTGCCGGAGCCGTTATCCCTGCTGTCAAAGGCCAAATGAAAGAACAGGGTCAATAAAAATATTGCCGCCGTGGGAGCAAGGATCAGATTGGGGTTGGTAATAATGTAAACCTTGTACTGATAGATCATATTTCCCCAGTCCGGACTTGTCACATCCACGCCGAGACCGATGAATGCCAGAGAAGCATACGACAGGGTCAGGCCGCCCGCCCGATTCCCCATGGCGGTAAGCATGGGAAACAGAATATTGGGAAGGATGTGTCTGAACAGTGTACAGTACGCCGGCATGCCAAGCACAAATTCATTGTCCACGTATGCCATTTTCCGCGCGCTTTTTGTCAACGCACACGCCTGAAGGGCATACTGGCCTATGCCGCACAGGCCGAGAATAATTCCCACCGTATACGGCGTCATTCCAAATATTCCGGTAAAAATCATGGCAAAAATGAAGGAGGGGATGATCATGGTAAAGTCTGCAAAAAACTGCACCGCCAGTTCTATCCGTTTTCCAAAATATCCGGCCAGAAGCCCCAGAATGGTTCCCCCGGCAAAGGAGATGGAGGACGCAGTTGCCACCACAATCAGCGTCCGTATTCCTCCGCGGACAGTCAGAGAGAATACATCCCGTCCCAGATTATCCGTGCCGAAAATGTGCTCCCCTGAAGGCGCTGCAAGCTTATTCGTCAGATCCACTACCAGCACGTCCTGTGTCGGAACCAGAAGCAAAAACAGAATGTAGATTGCCAGACAGGCAAACGGCCACTTTTTCATATTCCCTCCTTCGTATCCAGCAGGCGCATAGCCAGATTAAACAGCAAATGTACCAGAAACATCCAGATAGCAATCACCATAATGTAGGACTGGATCACGTAATAATCCCTGGAGCGCATACTGTCTACCAGAAAATAACTGATTCCCGGTATAGTAAAGATAAATTCCATTACTGAGCTGCCGCCGAGTACCCAGGCGAATTTGGCGATCAGCACGGAAAGCATTCCGTAAAGCACAGGCCTGCTTCCATAACGAAGAAGTGCATAGTTGGGCGTAAAGCCCCTGGATATGGCAAAGCGGATATATGGCTTACTCATCTGCTCACGAAAATGCACACGCACGATCCGCGACAGGCTGCCCACAGAATAGACGCTCAGAAACAGCACCGCAGCCACCACTCCCGCTGTGCTTCCGCCGGAAAAGAATTTAACCGCTTTCAGCTTTACGCCCACAACGTAAATGACCACAACGGCCAGTACGACAGACGGTACAGTCTGGGAAAGTACGGCAAGCCAGCTGCTCAGCCTGTCGGCAATCCCCTTTTGCTTTACTGCTGCAAAAAATCCCAGAAAAAAGGCGGATACCGAGCTGATTAGAATACTCCCAAAGCCCAGAATCAGCGAGTAGGGCAGCTTCCGGATAAACAGCTCCCGGATATCCAGCTTGGATATCATAGAACGGCCCCAGTCTCCCCGCAGAAAATTTACCAGCCATGTTCCATACTGCTCATACAGCGGCCGGTCCAGCTCCCACTGTTTTTCGATCAGTCGGATATTTTCCGGGGTCTCCGGCAGATCATATGCCTGAAGCAGCAATTCGGCAGGGGAGCCGGGCATCAGTCTCCCTACGCCAAAGGCCACCACTGATGCAATCCAAAAAATCACTATCCATTTCA
Organism: Clostridiales bacterium; assembly: GCA_019420425.1. Classification (GTDB taxonomy): domain Bacteria; phylum Bacillota; class Clostridia; order Lachnospirales; family Lachnospiraceae; genus JAHZHG01. The sequence goes on along the minus strand of JAHZHG010000053.1, from coordinate 5,009 downwards.
GCAAATACCGTATGCCCTGACGTAAGTTCAACATCAGCCCTCTCCCCATCTCTTCTTTAGTTCAGTCCCAGCTGCGGGGTCACCATGTAATAGTCACCGCAGTAGGTTTCATAGTTTTCCAGCTTCTCTGATACCGCAATGTGCCACTGGGGATCGATCAGGTACAGAACAGGCAGATCCTCGTGCAGCAGCTCCTGTGCCTGGATGGCCAGATTATCCCTCTCCTCACCGATCGGCGTATCAATCAGCTTTTCCACCAGCTGATCGAACTCCTTGGAATGGTAATTGGTATAGTAATTGCCCGACCCGGTGGAGGTAAAGGTATTGTTCAGGAAATTTGCCGGGTCTCCGGCCGGTGCAGTGTGTGTGGAATACAGGATGATGTCGTATTCTCCGGTTTTGGCCGCATCGCCAATGTTATCCGTTACCTCTGCCGTCACCTCTGCGCCCAGCGTATTTAACTGCGCGGCCATCACCTGCATCAGAATGGGAAGATCCGGGCGGGTATTGTAGGTTGCCAGCTTAAAGGTCAGGGGTTCTCCATCCTTCTCGTAGATTCCTTCTGCGTTTTTCACCCATCCAGCCTCCTCAAGCAGAGCCTGAGCGCCTTCCAGGTCATAGGTCAGCTCTGTTTTGCCGGCGAAGGAATAATACGTGGCGAAAATTCCTGTTGCCAGGCGGCCGGCATCCAGGACCTCCAGCATTTCTTCTCTGTTGACAGCCAGATCCAGAGCCTGTCTTACCTTAAGGTCATCCAGCCTTGTGGTGTTCAGGTATGCGTAATACTGATAGCCCGCGTCCACATCCTTAATCGTATAGCCTTCGCCTCCCAGAATCTGGGCTACATCATTGGTGATCTGGAATGCCATGTCGATCTCTCCGCTTTCAAAGGCCAGCTGCATCGCGCTCATATCCTTGAAGCACTTAATCTCCACCGACGCCGGACGGCTGGCCGCCTGCTCGTCGTAGTAGGCATTGGGGGAAACCTTCATAACTACGCCGGGATCCAGCTCATCTACTACAAACGGGCCGGTGTAGCTGTAGGTGTCGTCCCCATTGTTTTTGAATACAACACAGCCCCAGCCGCCAAGAATGGACGGCATAACCCGGGTCACGTTTTCGGTTTCGATGGTAAAGGAGTAGTCTCCTGTCGCTGCAAAGGTGCTGGCTCCGGCCGTTGACAGTGCGGAGGCGTTCTCCTCAGCGATCTGGTTCAGGCATGCGCACATTGCCTCTGCATCCACCACCGTTCCGTCAGAAAACGCATTTCCCTGCTTCATCACAACTTCCCATGTATTATCATCGGTCTGCTCCATGGTATCAATGAATCTGGATACCAGATTTCCCTCCTCGTCCAGCTTGTATACGGTTTCGCTGACGCCGCAGCTGGTCAGCCACCACGGAACGGTAGAATCCGTGGGAACCAACGAGGAAATCATTTTCGTTGCCCCGATCACTACTGAATCCAGCGGCTTACTTTCCTCTGCATAGGCTGCTGTCTGCATAGGAATCACTGCAAGGCAGGCCGCTAAAAGAGCGGCTGTTGTTTTGTTTCGTCTATTCATCTTTTATTATCTCCTTTTACTTTTGACTGTTGTTCACTGGTTAATCGCTTACCTGAAAATAAAAATACTTTCCTCCTTTCTTTGCATCCCGCCAAAGCAGACAGCAAACAAAAAAGGAAAGCAAAATGCGCCCACTGGGAGCGCATATATCTTTTCTTTTCCTATTTCTTCATCCCAGAAATAAATCTTCTGCCAAATATCCTGGCTTCGCTTCATCCTCCTGGACGCCTTCCCATATCCGGCCGCTGATGCGGCCATCCACAGTGGCAATTGTCCATTCGTCCACGTTACAGTAGTGGTGACTGCTACGGATTTTCACCGTATTCCTTGCCTGACATTGCTGTCAGATGCAGTATTATGATCTGCTTTGCCGCAAATCAGAGAAGCAAAACAGATATTTATCGTTATATACTATAACTCCCATTACCTGCTTTGTCCATTACTTTTCTTCGTTTTCATGAAGTTGAACGTTCAATAAAGGCGTTGTCAATCCGGTTGTTGAAAATAGAACACAGGATAGAGAAACATCAGGAGCTCCAGAATAACCGCCGCTCCTATCGTAAGCACATGCTTTTTTCCGCTGTAACGGCGTGGAAAGTCTCACTTTTGTTTGTTTTCAAAATAAAACCTGCCGTTTTCCTCTAAAATCACAATCATATCCGCCGTGTATGATTAATTTTCAGCGTATTTGATTGCTCACCCCTGATCCAGTACCGCGCCCACGTCTGCCCGAAATGTCTCCCAGGCGTCCTCGTGCTCCACGAAGTATTTCGGACAAATTTTCCCTGTCACATCATAGTGACGAATCACACTGTCCTCGCTCAGCCCGAATTTCCTGCAGAGCCAGGCGGTCAGCTGCACCAGTGACTGGTAGGTGGCGTCTGTGAATTCTCCCGTATCATCCGGATGACAGCACTCGATGGATACGGTGTCGTAATTTCTGTCATTAGAGGCATAGGCGATCTCACTGGTGGGAACGCATTGGATAATCTCGCCCTCCAGGCCTATAATAAAATTGCTGCTGACTTTGGTTAAGTGCGTGTCCTTCAGGCTCTCAAAATAGTCCCGGTTATTTTGGGCTGTGCTGCCTGGATTGGCCGTATAGTGGACTACCACGCCGGTGATCGTGCCTGTACTCAGGCCGGGTCTTGAATATTCGTTGACGGTTAGCAGCTGCACGTCGATGTCCGGCATACTGACGTTTCCATATTGGTTTTCCGCGTCATCCCTGCTGCCGGTGTCTGAAAACAGAAGCTTTTTCACGCAAATTCCTGCGCCAAAAAGAAAAAGAAGCAAAACCATGCCCAGAACAATGCGTTCCGCCATGGCCTGCCTCCTTCTTCTTCTCATTTTTTCTTCTTTAGAAAGTTTTTTGCCGGCAGAATTTTCTTTTCTGTCTTTTTCCCTTATCTCTTGTTCGCCCATATCCTTATCTCCCTTGTCGTCCATATCTTTAGTATACAGGGCGCTGACCGAAAAAGACAGTGGCAAACTCTTAATTTTTCTTACGTCGGGATAGTCTGATGTATTTTGATGCATTTTCGTTGCTTTTCACGGATCAGGAATACGCACTGGCTGCGCATTCCGTAAAAACATGCTTCAAGAGTGAGGGATTTTGCGCAGCAATAGAATACCTCTTGCATCCGTGCGCATCCTGCCGGAGGCTTTTTTATCATAGGAAAATGCGAAGCAGTTTCCTATGATAAAATAAAGGCGCCGCATTATGCGGCGCCTTGCTGGCGATTATTCCAGACCTGTCTGGCAGGTGGTCGCGTCTCCGGTCAGGGAGTTCTGATACAGCAGATAGAATGCTGCTGCGGACCAGCTGAAGTTCTTGGTGTGAAGTCCTTCGCCGGTTACCGGGTTGTAGTTTTCGCGGATCGGGCCGTCGCCCAACAGGCCTTCTGCATTGACAAACATCTTCTGGGTGAGATCAGCTGCCTCCTCGCTGTGTCCGTAATTTCTCAGGGCCTCTACGCCGAACAGGGCCTGATCCAGCCATACCGGGCCTCTCCAGTATTTGTCCGGGTCGAACATATCGTTGTCCTTGGAGGTTACGGGCAGAGGAACGGCCAGATTGAACATTTCCTCATTCAGCATATTGGCGATTACGCGCTCTGCCTGTTCTTCTGTGGCCAGCTTTGCCCAGAGCGGCAGCCAGCCTTCGCTGCCTTTGCCCCGATTTACCAGCAGCTTCTTTTCGCTGCCGTCCTCGTTGATCTGAAGGTCGTAGTAGTAGCCGGTTTCTTCATCGTACATGTTGGTATTGATGTAGTCCTTCAGGGCTGCTGCCTCTTCCTCGTATTTTGCTGCGTCCTCGGCCAGGCCCAGTTCTTCGGCCATGGACTTCAGGAAGCCTTTTTCTGCGTACAGGTAGGCATTCAGGTCAACGGATTCCTGATTGATCGTGTAGCCGACCACCTCGCCGTCTGCATTTTTCACTTCGTATACCAGTGTTCCCACATCCTCCGGGCCGTTTCCGGAGATATCGAAACGCGGAGCATTGTCCATCCCGCTCTCCCATGCGGCGGCCTCGATGACTGCCTCCGGGTTAACCAGTGGATTGCCGTTTTCATCGGTCAGGATTTCTTCGCCGGCCTCATCCCACTGATAGTGGGCGTCATGAACCATTGCGCCGTATTCCGCTACGCCGTTTCCGTCCACGTCACGGTTAGTGTACCACCAGTCGTGGTAGGCAGCCAGCTTCGGATACATTTCCTCAAGGAAGTCTCTGTCGCCGCTTTCCAGATAAGCATGATAAACTGCCCATGCGGCCAGAGGCGGCTTGGAGTTTCTCTCGTTCCAGTTTCCTCCGTCTCCTCCTCTTTCCGGTCCCTTATTGAAGAAAATACAGTCGATGATTGCGCCTGCATCCTGGGGACGTACCTCGTCGTCTGCCTGGATCTGATAATCAAAGATGGAGCGCACATTTTCGATAGCGATTTCCGGGCTGTAATGGGACATGCCGACTACCTGTTTCCAGGAATCCCAGGCCCACAGGCCGATAAACCACTTGTAGGACATGGAGGGAACCACGCCGCCATGGAGCAGGTCGCCTGCCGCGCTCATGTAGTTGGTCATCATGGTTTCAATGGATTTCACCGCTGCTTTTTTGTACTGGGAGCCGATCTGGACGTCGTCCTTTTCGATGGTTGCCAGATAGCCGTTCCAGCGCTCAGCGTTTGCATCAAAGCTGGATTCTCCGTCCGCAAGCATGGCCTCCGCGGCGGTCTTTTCCTCTGCGGCCTCCTCTGCCGTGAAGGTGTAGCTCTCTGTCCTCCATGTGGTAAAGCTCTCGCCTGCGCCGACGGCAACGGCGTCGGTGGCCTTTGTCACGTAGGTATCCCCGCCGGCCGATGTCGTTACCGGCAGATCGTATCTTACATTGAACTTTACTTCGTCGGTCATCATATAGTTCCAAATGGAGCGGACTTCTCTGAAATT
>JAHZHG010000052.1 GCA_019420425.1 Clostridiales bacterium | reverse complement strand
TTTGCGCTTCCGCTCCCGGCACATGGCCACTGCCTCTGCCGCCGCGGTGGCTCCGTCGTACACGGATGCGTTGGACGCGTCCATTCCGGTCAGCTCGCAGATCAGGGTCTGGTATTCGAAAATCGACTGAAGTATGCCCTGGCTGATCTCTGCCTGGTACGGGGTGTACGCAGTGGCAAATTCTTCTTTATTGACTACGCTCTCCACGATGGCCGGGATGTAGTGATGATAGGCTCCGGCTCCCCGGAAAATGTGGGGATAGACGGTGTTCATCCGGCTGACTGCCTCCATCCGGCCTGCCACCTCCATCTCCGATAAGCCGGAGGGGATATTCAGGCCATCCTTTAGCTTTACCTCGTCGGGTACATCCCGGTACAGGTCCGCAAAGGAGGACAGCCCGATGGCTTCCAGCATGGCCTGCCGCTCTTCTTTTGCATTTGGAACGTATGATCCCATCGCAAGTCCTCCTTTTATGCGTTTTCCTGCTCCTCTTTACAGAATGCCTCATATGCCTCGGCATCCAGCAGCTCTTCTGTATCGGTCACGCCCTCTGCCTTTACCAGCCAGGCGTCGTAGGGGCTTTCATTGATGGATTCCGGAGCGTCCAGAAGCTCCTCATTCACCTCTGCCACTGTGCCGGTCACCGGCGAATACACATCGGATACGGCCTTTACGGACTCTACATCTGCGAAGGTTTCTCCTGCGGCCAGCTCATCTCCGACCTCCGGCAGGTTCACAAAAACCAGGTCGCCCAGTGCGTCCTGTGCGTAATCGGTGAGTCCGATCACTGCCTTATCTCCGTCCAGCTTTACCCACTCATGGGATTTCGTGTACTTTAACTCCTTTGGATAATTCATTGCTGTTCCTCCTTGTATTTATATATATTATGTTGTATTATACTCTCACAGAATGCGCAGCCAGTGCGCATTCCTGACCCCGTGAAAAGTAACTGTTATTTACTTCTACGATCAAACGGAAGGGAAACTACCTCCACCGGTATGCGGCGTCCGCGTACATCTGCCTCCAGGGCCGTGCCTACGGCTGATACCTCTCTGTCCACCCGTGCCATGGCCAACGGTGCCTTTACATATGGACAATGGGTTCCCGATGTGCTCTCGCCCACCAGCTTATCTCCTGCGTAGATGCCGCAATGCTCCCGGACGATTCCCCGTCCGGTTACCTTAAGGCCTACTCTGACCTTTTCTGGGGCTCCCTTTGCCTCCAGAGCAGCCTTGCCGATAAATTCTTCCTTGCTCATTTTTACGAAAACGCCAAGTCCGGCCTCCAGCGGGGTGATCTCATCGTTCATCTCGTGGCCGTACAGCGGCATCGCCGCCTCAAGGCGGAGCGTGTCCCTGGCCCCCAGGCCGCAGGGAATCAGGCCGTATTCCTTCCCCGCTTCCAGCAGAAGCTGCCACATTTCCCTGGCTTTGTCGGCGGCTGTGTAAAATTCAAAGCCGTCCTCACCGGTATATCCGGTGCGGGAAATGACGCAGGGAATACCTCCCGCCACTCCGGAAAAATTCGCACGGTAATACTTCACCGGAATGGATGCCGGATCAGTGAGCTTCTTCAATATCTCCTCCGCCTTTGGTCCCTGCAGGGCAATCTGCGCAACCTGGTCGGAAATATCGGTAAATACGGCGTCTCCCAGCTCATGCTGCTTCATCCAGGCAAAATCCTTGTCCTTGTTGGCCGCGTTCACCACGATAAAATAGTGGTCGTCCCGCACCTTGTAAACAATCAGATCATCCACCACGCCGCCGTTCTCATTGCACATAGGGCTGTAGCGGGCCTGGCCGTCATACATGGTCGTATAGTCATTGGTAAGCAGATGGTTCAGCGCCGCTGCCGCATCCTTCCCTGTGCAGGTCACCTCGCCCATGTGGGAGACGTCGAACAGACCGCAGCTCTGCCGCACGGCCATGTGCTCGGCGATTACGCCTGTGCCATACTGAACCGGCAGCAGGTACCCGGCAAAGGGAACAATCTTTCCGCCGCACTCCACATGAGTCTCATACAAAGGGGTTTTCTTCTCCACTTCTTTTTCCTCCTTCCAAAAAAAGCACCGAAAAAAGCGCATGAACAATAAAATGTTCATGCGCTCTGTCAACAACCTGAAAGATTTGCTTCGTCGGTGCAGCCGCTGTGGGCTGCTCTCCAGAGTATCGTCGAGAAATGGTCCTTTTACCTGAGAGTTCTTGCCGCCCCTTCGGTCCGGACACCATTGTCCGCGTCTCCCATATCCTTCAACCGATGCTTTATTTATTTATAAAACTATCTTATCATTTTAGAAATTGTTTGTCAATAAATAAAAATATACTTATTTTTCAACCTGGCGTATTGGGAAAGCATTTTATCCTATACGTTAAGGGCGGTATCCACTGCGGCTTCATTCTGGGATGGGCTGTATTTCTATGCCATCAGGTTTACGTATGCATTTAAAAATTCCTTCGCCCTTGTCCTCCCCAGCGGTATACTTTCCCCCGTGGAAAGCCAGACCAGACCGGATTCGATACGGCGAATATATCTGCTGTTGACCAGATATGCCTTATGCGCCCGCAGGAACCCTCTCTCCCCCAGCTCCTCCTCCAGTGCATTTAATGTGCTCTTTATCCGGACGCAGGTCTTCTGCTGATAAAGAACAGCCTTTTGCAGCTTCATTTCTCCTTCGATATACACAATCCTTCCCACGTTTAAATGCAGCAGGGCATTATTCTCGTCCCGTACAACCAGGCTTTGAAAGACGTCATTCTCCATTTCCCTGACAAACCGGGGAATGATCCTTCCGATCTCCTCCAAAAAGGTGGTCTTCCGGATAAAATAATATGGCTTTACCTCAAAACTTTCAAATACCCGCTCTTCATGGCTGGAGATATAAATGATTGCCGCCTGATGACCGGACGCGCGGAACCATTTTCCAAAGGTGATCCCATCCAGATCCGGCATATCAATATCCAGAAACAGCAGGTCAAAGCGTCTTTTTTCCACCTGCGCCTTTAGCACGGGCAGGCTGGTATACACCTGAATCTCTGTCTGCACATTACACTGCAAAAATGTTTTCCTGATTGTCTCCGCTAAAATCCGAGCCAGCAAAGAATCATCATCGCAAACTGCTATTCTCATCATGGCTGTCCCTTTCCTTCCTCACTCTATTGCCGAAATGTCCCTTGGCAGAACCAGCATCACCCTGGCCACAAACATCTGCTCTTCCTCTGAAAATACCACATTTCCGTTATATTTCGCCGCAATTCTCCGGATTGCCTTTACTCCCAGCCCATGGCTATCCGGGATACTCTTGCTTGTCCGCAGATGGGGATTTTTCGCCAGGACGCTCTCCCGGATACTGTTTTTCACATGAACAAACAAAAAGTCATTTTCTACCTTTACGCTTAAGGTGATACGGGGCGACTCCGATTGAATGGCCGCCTCATATGCATTAATAATCAGATTTGACAGCAGTGAGCAAAGATCCGTATCGCTGATGTAGAGAACCTCCGGCACACTCACATACGTAGTCAGCCGGACATTTTCCATTTCCATCATGGAAATGGCATTATTTACCAGCATACGGATTACCGGATGCTCGCAATCCGTGGTATTCAAAACCGGGTAGGCGTCCTTGCAAAGCTCATCCAGATATTTTTCCAGGCTCTCATATTCCTTTTGCCGAACCATAATCTGCATCAGGGAAATATGATTTTTCAGCTCATGGCGCAAAGTACGGATATTTTCATATAACTGATGGCTCTGCTCCATGCTCTTATACTCATCGGCCGCCCTTAACTTCAGTTTTGACAAATCCATGTTCTGTCTGTATGAACGGCTCAGGGAATACGAAAAATAATATACCGAAAGATCGCCCATTACGCTCAGAAAAACAATTGCCGTAATCAGAGAATACATGTCGTCCCGAAAGATAATCTTTTCGTAGAAAAGAAATGTCGTTAAAAATCCGGTCAGCGAAATCAGAATTACGGATACGCTGAAGGAATACAGCCCCTCTCCCTGTCCTTCCGGCGAAAATCTCCGCAGATACAGCGTCATCCCCACAAGAATCACGAAATAAATACACAGGGACATTGGGTCAGTAAAGGCAAAGGAATATTGCTCATAGGGAAAAATGTACCTGCTCACCAGCGCATTGACGGCAAAATAAGAGGGCTGGCAGACGCAGACATACACTGTACCTGTACACAGCTTATTCCATACCCCCGCTCCCGGCTGGAGAAGATACGCGCAAAAAGCCGTTTCTCCTGCCAGCGCAATCACCGACGCCAGAATCTGGTCAACCGGACTGGTCAGCGGCTCTCCCAGAATCATATACAAAAGAACAAAACCTATAAAGCCCACAAAGCCGGTCAGAAGCACATATCCCATCAGGTTCATGATTTTTCGAAGCATCCTCTGCTCAGAACCAGAAGGATAAAATAAAAGCACAGCGCAAATCTCTGACATGATAAATGCACTCGTCGCCGGGAAGTGCGGGTAGGCAAACAATTCACGAATCCCAGACATAAGACATCTCCTTTAAGGAAAATTATAGCGCGCTTTTTTCTAAATGTAAAACGTCTCCGGCTGTCGTTCATACCATATAGCTGCTGTTTATACCGTCCGTTCTGTTTTTTCGTCGTTTTGTTCATCATTTACGTTGTACATCCCATTTTTATTGTCTTTTTGACGAATTTATTATAGATTAATCATATTCTATTGTGCGAAACATAGAAAAACAACAAAAAGGAGGAAATTGATTGATGAAGAAGAAACTTGTATGTGCGGTTCTCGGTTTTTCCCTGCTTCTCTCTTCCGGCATGAATGCAATGGCGGCATATCACTGGAGCGAGGATGGGATTACCCTGACCAGCGAGGAGGTAAAGGCGCAGAGCCTGCAGACCGCCTATAACGTAGCGGCGGAGGGAATTGTTCTGCTCAAAAACGATAATGGCGCGCTGCCGCTGGCCGCTGACGAAAACGGTGAGCTGAAGGTTAATGTTTTTGGCGCGGCTTCTATTGACCCTGAGTTTGCGGGCGGCGGCGGAGCCGATATTACCATTGACTGCCTCGGCTTTTACGAGGCGCTGGATCAGGCAGGCATCTCCTATAATCAGGAGCTGTATCAGGCCTATGCGGACTGGTATGAAAAATATCAGAATGAAACCCCATACGCCGGAGGCGTGGTCGGCGACGAGGGCTCCTCCATCTGGGATCTGTCTGACGCAGGAAGTATGCGGGCGGAATGGAACATCCTGCAGGATACCTACAATGTGGATAATACTCTGCGCATCGCCAAAATGGACGAGCAGATTCTGCGAAACGCCGAAGAGTATTCTCAGACGGCTATTGTCTTTTTGAGCCGGGGCGGTTCCGAGGGAAATGACCTCTCCATCGATGAACTGAATCTGGTAGAGGCTGAGGCGGCCGTTCTCTCCTACGCCACCTCTCATTATGCCCATGTAATCGTTATTGCCAATACCTGCAATCCCATGGTTCTCTCCTTCCTGGACGGAGAGGGCGAGGACCAGACCTATACCTATGGCGCCTACAGCTACGGCGTCCCCACAGCCTCCAGTCCCTCCTTCTTCGGCGGGATCAATTATGAATACACACAGGTAACGGTGGATTACGAAGAGCCTCATTCCTATACCATAGGCGCCTGCGACTCTGCCCTGGTGACCTGGGCAATGGGCTCTGAAGGAATGGCTGCCGTTGCCGATATTTTAAAAGGGGAAATCAACCCCTCCGGCAGACTGAACGATACCTATGCCTACGACCTGAACACCAATCCGGCCTACAAAAACTTTGGCACCAACACCTACAGCGACAATGAAAATCAGTATTATCTTGCCTACGAAGAAGGTATCTACGTCGGATATGCCTACTACGAAACCTTTGCCCCCGAAGAGGTCATGTATCCCTTTGGCTACGGACTCTCCTATACCAGCTTTGACTGGCAGATTACCGGCCAGGAAATGGGGAAAAACCAGTACGGCGAAGATACGATAGACGTGACCGTACAGGTGACCAATACCGGAGACCGTGCCGGTAAGGACGTGGTCGAGCTGTATTACAGCCAGCCCTTCTACAACGACAGCGCCTATCATGTGCAAAAGGCTTTGGTCAACCTGGGCGCCTTCGCCAAATCTGACCTGCTGCAGCCTGGAGAAAGCCAGGAGCTGACGCTGACGCTAAACGTGCGTGATATGGCCTCCTGGTCTGACAATGCCGAATGCTACGTGCTGGAGGCCGGTAATTATAAGCTGGAAATCGCCCGTGATGCCGGAAATGCACGGGAGCTTTATTGGGCCGAAGACAGCGATATGGTACTGCGCGTAAATATACTGTCCGGCGAAGAGGCGGATATTTCCATCGCCGCGGACAGCCTGAGCAATCCGGATGCAGACGCCTCCTCCATCCTGTACGATGAGGCAGCCGTCCTGTATACCTCTGACGAGGCTACCGGCACCAAATATAAACGGCTTTTTGAAGGGATCGAGGGCTATGAGGAAGTCGGCGCAGTCTATATGGAACGCGAAGATGTGGACGGTATTCCTACAGTTAAGGAGGGCACCTTCCCAACCTCGCCGGAGGAAAGCGACTATCAGACCTCCGTATTAAATAATCCCAAATATGAAAGCTACGAGGAAGCCAGCTACTGGGCAGACGACCTGGCCACATTAAAGGAAGTCGTCGGAACCGAGAAATTCGAGGAGCTGTCCGTTATGCCGAAATCGGCTGTTGTCTATTATGATGAGGAAGGCAACGTAGACAACTATACCATTCAGGAAATGTATGCTGACATAGAAAACGGTGTGTTGACCGAGGACGAGGCATGGACGAAATTCCTGGATCAGCTCTCCCTCTACGAAATGCTGCATGTATGCTGCGGCTGTGAATTCCAGTTCCCTGCATTGGAACAGTATGGCGTTTACTGGAGCTGGGGCAACGATGGAGCCGCACAGGTAGGTATGGGTTCTGTCAGCATGGGCAAGGAGCCGAATCCCAAACGCGATGAGGATTATCCGGTAACCGGTTTCCCGACAGGCACCTGCCTTTCCGCAACCTGGAACACTCAGCTGGCTCTGGAAATGGGTATTGCCCAGGGCTATGAGGCCTATTTGCTGGGCCATTCCGCCCTGTATGCACCTGGCCTGAATCTGCACCGCACTCCCTCAGGAGGAAGGAACTTCGAATATATGTCTGAGGATACCTACCTGGGCGGCACGATTATTGCCAATCTGGCAACCGGTATGCAGAGCCCCGGCGGACTCTGTGCAGGCGTAAAGCATTTTATGCTGAACAATCAGGAAACCCACCGCGGCACTGTACATACCTATGTTTCTGAGCAGGCTCTCCGCGAGGCTTATGCTGAGGCATGGGAAATCTGCTTTAAGGGCGGCGCAATGGGTATCATGGGCGCTTACAACAACATCGGCCCGGAATGGGTAGGCTGCAATTATGCGCTGAATACCAGCCTGCTGAGAGACGAATGGGGCTTTGAGGGCTATATTGTCTCCGATTACTTCGCCATTGACAACTCCACCTCCAGCTGGGTGACTACGCTGATTTCCGCCCATGATTCTCTGGAGGACAAGATTGACTGGAACGGCAGATACGTAGACGAGGCGCTTGCCTTCTACGCAAAGGGCGATATTAATCAGGCGATCCTGCTCAATTCCCTGCGCATCAACACAAGACATATCTTTAGCGGATGGAGTATCTCCAACGGGTACATTGAGGATGTGGACGCGGCCATTGCTGAATATGAAGCAGGCGGATACAACTTTGACCCGGTTACTCCGGAGGAGCACGGATATACCGACGTCGGCTGGTACGGCATTCTGACCGTAGAAAAAGCGGAGGGCAGAAATGTTCCGGTAACGATGTCCTTTAACCATGGACTCTCAAAAGCTACCTTTACCGTAACCGCTCCGGCTAAGGCAAATATCGTGGGCAGTGAAGCAATCACCGGTGTAACTGAAAGCGAGGAAAACGGACGCTATAGCTATACGATCTCCTATGAAAAAACCGATGATTTCATGGCAGACGGCATTTTGTTCGAGCTGGTATTCGATCATCCAGTGGATGAAGAAGAAATCACCATTGCTTACGCTGACGCCAAAGACCGCATCGGACATTCCACCAGCCTGCAGATCGCAGGCATGGAAGAGGAAGACGAGACAGAAGCATCTCCTTTCTAAAAATATTTTCGGGCAGCCCGCTGTGGGCTGCCCGCATGGTTTTTCAATATACCTGTTTTTTCCTGTAAATATGGTAAAGAAGCGGAACCAGCGCCAGCTCCGTCTTTCTCCTGTCCTTATCCCTGCACAGGTTTCCCGCAATTGCATACAGATAATTCTCCTCTTTTTCCAAATGCCGATAGCCGGATAAAGCCCGGAAAAACCGTTCAAAGGTTTCCTGCGTCAGATCCTCCGCCTCCCCGGTATCCACCGTATGATACCGGCAATACTGCAAAACCACCGGATAATACTTCCGTACAAAGGTCTCCAACGCAGCCTCATCACCGTTTTTCATTTTATGTATCAGAAAAAATCCCCTCACAAGCAAGCTTGCGTCGGATTTCCGACCTTTTGACCCTGGTATCACATCATTAAAATATACATGATGCGCCGCATACATTGCAGCTTTATTCTGAGATACCTGAAAGGTATACTATTTCATTATCCCTCAAGCCGCGATATCCTCTACCGCAAAAACACCTTAAGCAGCGCCTGCTTCCACCCCGCATACGGCTGATACCGTATCGGCATGTCGATCCAGTTGTATTTCTTTACGATGCTCCTTCGGTGGCTGAACAGCTCGAAGCTGTCCTTCCCATGGTAGCTGCCCATCCCGCTGTTTCCCACTCCGCCAAAGCCCATGCTGCTGGTGGCCAGATGGATGATTGTGTCATTGATGCACCCGCCGCCGAAGCTGCAGTGCTTCAATATATTCCGCTCCGCCTTCCTGCTTCTGGTAAACAGATACAGAGCCAGGGGCTTTTCGTGCCGGTTTACATAGGTAATTACCTCTGACAGCTCGTGGAAGGTCAGCACCGGCAGCAAAGGCCCGAAGATCTCCTCCTGCATAATCGGGCTGGAGGGGGACACATTGTCCAGGATTGTCGGTTCAATCCGCAGGCTGCCCTCGTCTGTCCTTCCGCCAAAGCGGACGCTTTCTCCCTGCATCAGCCCCAGCAGGCGGCGGAAATGCTTTTCATTCACAATATGTCCATAGTCCGGATTGCTCAGCGGATCACTGCCGAACTGTCTGCGGATGCATTTTTCGATTTCGGAAAGCAGCTGTTCCTTTACCTCCTCCTGAACAAAGAGATAGTCCGGAGCCACGCAGGTCTGTCCCAGATTCAGATATTTTCCAAATACAATCCGCTGTGCCGCCCGCTTTATATTCGCCGTTTTATCCACGATGCATGGACTTTTTCCACCCAGCTCCAGGCATACGGGCGTCAGATAGCGGGAGGCTTTTTCCATTACCAGTCTGCCCACAGCCACGCTGCCGGTGAAGAAAATAAAGTCAAACCGCTGCTCCAGCAGGCTCTCGTTTTCCGCCCTGCCCCCCTGGACAACCGCAACAAAATGCGGAGCGAAACACTCTGCAATGATTTTGGCAATGATTTCCGATGTGGCCGGCGCATAGGCGCTGGGCTTGATGATTACGCAGTTTCCCGCGGCAATGGCTCCCGCCGCAGGCTCCAGGGCCAGCATAAGGGGGTAGTTCCACGGAGACATGACCAGCGTAACGCCATAGGGCTCCGGAGAGGTAAAGCTTTTGGCATGGAACTGGGCAATGGGCGTTGGTACGCGTCTTTCCCTCGCATATCGCTTCACGTGTCCGATCAGATACGTAAGCTCGCTAAGTACCATGCCTGTCTCGCACATATAGCTCTCCATCCCGGATTTGCCCAGATCCTTTTTCAGCGCTTCGTTGATCTCCTGCTCGTGGTTTTGCACCGCGCGCTTCAGCGCCTGAAGCGCAGCAATCCGATAAGATACATTTTTTGTCTTTCCTGTCGCAAAATAAGCTCTCTGCTTTTTAATCAGCTGTTCGATTTCCATAGCTAACCTCCAGAATCCGAATCACCGCGTCATACGTTACCCTGCGCGGGTTGACTATCATTGCTCCGTCGTTCAGCGCCGCCCGCGCCACCTCCGGAAATTTGGCCGGATCTACGCCGGCCTCTGCCAGAGTCAGGGGCAGCCCGGTCATCCGATGCAGCCGTTTTCTCAGCTGTACCACCTCAGCAATCATCCGGTCCGCCCGCCTTGCCGCCGGCGTTTCCAAATACGCCTTTGGCCCGGCTAAGTACAGCAGCAGCTCTCCGTACGTATCGGCGCAGGCCTTTTTGTTAAACCGCATACCTGTGGGCAATAAAATGTTCATTGCATCTCCGTGGGGTACATGGCATACTCCGCCCAGGGCATGGCCAATCGCGTGTATCACGCCCACCATACTGTTGCTGAATGCAGCTCCCGCCAGAAAGCTGGCATTAGCCATAGCCGCCCTGGCCTCCTTAGAAGAGCCGAAACGCACCGCCCGTATCAGATTTTTTCCCACCAGATCGACAGCCATCGTTGCATAGGCGTCGCTGACGGGATTTTTCTGAATGCAGCTGTACGCCTCGATGGCATGGCACAGGGTATCCATCCCCGTGGAGGCTGTGATTCTGGGCGGCAGCGTCTGCGTCATCCTCGGGTCGAGAATCGCCGTGTCCGGCATCAGCTGCTGGGAGATAAATTCCATTTTGATATTCAGCGCCGGGTTTTTAATCACTGCCACCGCCGTAGCCTCGCTGCCTGTCCCGGCTGTGGTCGGAATGGCGATAAAGGGGACGTATACGCCCTTTGGCAGGCACTCACAGCCCATCAGCTCCAGCAGATTATCTGCCTGCTGGCCAATCAGCAGACGTACTCCCTTTGCCGTATCCAAAACGCTGCCGCCGCCTACTGCCACCAGTCCATCACAGCCGTAATCCCGGTACTCCTTCGCTATGCGGTTCACTGTATCCACGCTGCTGTCCCGGGGAATATCCGTAAATATCCGGCCAATCTGCATATCGCCCAGCGCGCTGACCACCCTGCCCAGCGTGCCGATCTTTTCCAGCATGGCATCGCTTAGCAGCATGGGATGCTTTACCTCAAGAATCTCCAGCTCATAGGCCAGATTATCGATTGCTCCCTTTCCCGAGCAAAGCTTGGTCGGGTTCGTAAATTCAAAATATGCACTCATCACTTATCTCCTGTTATCTTCGTTACGATTCACAGCCTGGAAGGCTGCAAATCGTAACGACTCGGGGCGGTATTCCGAATTTTGCT
>JAHZHG010000051.1:1705-11363 GCA_019420425.1 Clostridiales bacterium | reverse complement strand
AGAGATGACGAAAGTAGATATTGTTTCCGGTTTTCTGGGAGCAGGTAAGACGACGTTTATTAAGCAGCTGATTAACCAGGTGTATGTGGGTGAGAAGCTGGTTTTGATTGAGAATGAGTTTGGGGAGATTGGAATTGACGGCGGGTTTTTGAAGGACGCGGGAGTGGAGATTACGGAGATGAATTCCGGATGCATCTGTTGTACGCTGGTGGGCGATTTTGCGGAGGCCCTGAAGAAGGTTATGGAGGAGCTGAAGCCGGATCGGATTATCATTGAACCGTCGGGCGTAGGCAAGCTGTCGGATGTGGTGAAGGCCGTGGAAGGCGTGAAGGATGAAGCCGGTGTGGAGATTGGCAGCGCGATCACGGTGGTTGACGGCAAAAAGGCAAAGATGTATATGAAAAACTTCGGTGAGTTCTTCCTGAATCAGGTGGAGCATGCGGGGACAATTGTGATCAGCAGAAGTCAGCAGCTGACGGGTGAAAAGCTGGAGGCGTGCGAGCATATGCTGAGAGAACATAATGAAAAAGCCACGATTATTTCCACACCCTGGGATCAGCTGGGAAGAGAAGTGATCCTTCATGCTCTGGAGCATTCCGACAGGCCGGAGCATCTGCTGGATGAGGAAGAGTGCGGCTGCGGTCATGATCATGAGCATGGTCATCATCACGACCATGGTGAGCATGAGTGCTGCGGTCATGACCACGAGGGCCATCACCACGACCATGAGGAGTGCGATCACGATCATGACCATGAAGGCCATCACCACGAGGAGTGTGGTCACGATCATGACCATGAAGGCCATCACCACGAGGAGTGTGGTCACGATCATGACCATGAAGGCCATCACCACGAGGAGTGTGGTCACGATCACGACCATGAAGGCCATCACCACGAGGAGTGTAGTCACGATCATGACCATGAGGGCCATCATCACGATCACTGCGGCTGCGGTCATGAGCATCATCACCATCATGCAGATGAGGTGTTCTCCAGCTGGGGACGTGAAACGGCGCGTCGGTTTGGACGGGACGAGCTGGAGGAGATATTGAAAAAGCTGTCGGCTGAGGATGGTGATTTTGGTACGATCCTTCGGGCAAAGGGCATCGTAGGCAGCAGCGACGGCAGCTGGCTTCAGTTTGACCTGGTTCCCGAGGAGTATGAAATCCGTGCAGGCGAGCCGGATTACACCGGGAAGCTCTGTGTCATCGGCGCTCAGCTGAAGGAAGACAAGCTGAAAGCACTGTTTGGACTTTAAATTAAGAAAGGTGAGTCGGAAAATGGAAACTCCCGTATATATCTGTACCGGCTTTCTGGAGAGCGGAAAGACTATGTTCGTGAAGGATACCCTGATGAATCAGGAGTTCATCCTTCCGGGCAAAACCCTCCTTCTGCTCTGCGAGGAGGGCGAAGAAGAATACGAAGAAGCGTATCTGGAGAAGAACGATATTAAGCTGCTGGAGGTGGAAGAGGAGGATCAGCTGAATCCCGGTTTCCTGGAAAACTGCGCCAAATATTACCGGCCTGCCCAGGTAATCATTGAGTTTAACGGCACCTGGGATCTGGCCAGGATGATGGGAATGCCCATGCCGAAGGGCTGGGAGATTGACGGCGTATATTCAACGGTAAATGCCCAGACCATGGAGCTGTATCTGACCAATATGCGCAAAATGTTTATCGAGCAGCTGATGGAGTCCGAGCTGATCGTGGTAAACCGTTGTAACGACGGGACAAACCGCGCCCAGTTCAGGCGGACAATTAAAGTGACAAATCCGGCGGCACAGCTGATTTTTGAACATGAAAACGGAGAAATCCTGCCCCAGGGCGTGGAGGATCTGCCCTACGACTGGAACAGCTCATGCATTGAACTGGATCCCATGGATTACGGCATCTGGTATGCGGATGCGGCAGAAAATCCCGAACGGTACGAGGGCAAGACCCTGGGCTTTTTGGCCCAGATTTACACGGATTCCACGTTCCCGGATCATACCTTTGTCCCGGGGCGCTTTGTCATGACCTGCTGCATCCAGGACGCCCAGTTTTTGGGCTTTGTCTGCCGCTACCAGGGAGAGCTGCCGGGAAAACGCCGGGACTGGGTACACGTGACCGTGCAGTACAAATATGAATACAACCGGGTATACCGGGAAAAGGGCCCGGTTCTGTACTTAAAGGAAATCGAACGGGCGGAAAAGCCCGCAGAGGATCCGGTACCGATCTCCTAGTCAGTCTGGAGATAAGCCGGGCAAATCCGGTAAGGAAAACGGCGAAAAGCAAGGGGGGAGACAGGGATGAAAGCACTGGGAGAGTTCTGGAGTGTGCTGGAGGAGATGGAGTGGCCGCTGATCCTGCTTCAGATCTGCCTCATTCTGGCAGGGACGCTGCTGGTCAGGCAGGTCATCCGCCATCTCTTTGCCAAAAGCGGGAATGCCATTCATTTAAAATTTATGCGCAGTATGCTGGAAGGCATTACCTGGGTGGTTGGCATTTTCCTGATTACGGCCCAGATTCCGGGCATGTCCCGGATTACACAGGCTTTGCTGGCCGGCTCGGGAATAGTCGCCCTTGTGCTCAGCCTTGCGGCACAGGAATCCTTCAGCAATCTGATCAGCGGTATGCTGATTTCCATGTGCCGTCCATTTAACGTAGGCGACCGGATTCATCTGATAAACAGCGATATCACCGGCTGGGTGGAGGATATTACCCTTCGCCATACGGTGATCCGTACCTTTACCAACAGCAGAATTATTATTCCAAATTCAGAGATCGGCAAAGAAAAAATTGAAAACTCGGATTTCCTGGAAACCAAGGCTTCTTCCTTCATTGATGTCACCGTATCCTATGAGTGTGATCTGGATGAGGCCATGGAGGTGATGGCCGGGGTCATCGGCAGCCATCCCGCCTTTTTGGACCTGCGCACCGAGGAGGAGATTGCCGCAGGCAAGCCGAAGGTGAAGGTCTATGTGCGGGAACTGGGCGACAGCGGCATAGGGCTGCGGGCAAGTCTGTGGACGCAGACCGTGAACGAGAATTTTGATGCCTGCAGCGATGTGCGGTATGGAATTAAAAAGGCTTTTGCAAAGAAGGGGATTGAGATTCCCTACCAAAAGCTGGTTGTACTGAGTGGAGAACATGAAACATAAGCAAAACTCTCTTTTTTTTACCTTTGTCTCCCTCGCCTGGCCAACCGTGCTGGAAGAGCTGATGGTGACGGTGGTGCAGTATATTGATACGGCCATGGTCGGTCAGGCAGGCGCCGGGGCTAGCGCGGCGGTGGGCCTCAGCACAACGCTGAACTGGCTGATCAACAGCCCCATGCAGGCAATGGGGATAGGTTTTTTGGCCTACATAGCGAAAGCCATCGGCGAGGGCAGCCAGGAGAAGGCCAGAAGAGCTGCCGGTCAGGCGGCGATGGTTGCGGCGATCCTGGGGACGGCGGAGGGGATACTGGCCCTGGCAGCCAGCCCGTTTATGCCGGTCTGGATGGGAGCGGAGCCATCCATTCATCGGGAAGGCTCCATCTATTTTGCACTGATCTGTGCGCCTATGCTGTTTCGGGCGGCAACAGCGGTGCTTGGCATGGTGATCCGTGCATTCGGAGACACACGGACGCCGATGAAGATTAATATTGCAGTGAATCTGTTGAATATCGTGCTGAATTATCTGCTGATCTATGATACACGGAGCATAGCCGTGGGCGGATATTCCCTCACGGTCTGGGGAGCAGGTCTGGGCGCGGCGGGAGCCGGGGCAGCGACCTGCATTTCGTTTATTGTGGGCGGCATATGGATGAGTGCGGTTTATTTTGGCAGCAGGGGGCTGGGGGTCAGCCGCAGAGAGCTGCAGCCCGACGGCCCAATATTGAGGGACTGCATAAAGATCGGGCTGCCGGTGGCGATGACCCGGGTGGTTACCTGTATCGGGTACGTGATATTTGCCAGTCTTGTTGCGGGGCTGGGAACCGTGGTATTTGCCGCACACTCTATTGCCCATACGGCGGAAAGCCTGTTTTATATTCCAGGCTACGGAATGCAGACGGCTACTTCTGTGCTGGTGGGCAACGCCTATGGGGAACGGAATAAGGAAAAGTTTAAGCGGGTAACGGGAATTGCCGTGGGACTGATTGTCCTCATTATGTGCATCAGTGGTCTGACCCTTTTTGCCGGAGCCGGCGATCTGATGGGCCTGTTTACGCCTGACCCGGAGGTCGCAGCCCTGGGAGCAGGGGTACTGCGCATTGTAGCCGTCTCAGAGCCACTTTTTGGCGTATCGGTTGTGCTGGAGGGCGTGCTCAGCGGAGTGGGAAAGCCCAGATATACATTTATCATTGAAACCGTTACCATGTGGGGAATCCGGATCGTCGGTACGCTGATCTGCATCCGCGTATTCGGCCTGGGGCTGACTGCTGTCTGGCTGTGCATGGTGATCAGCAATGCATGCAAGGCTGTTCTGTTTTCGCTGATGATGCTCCTGCCGGGGCTAAGAGAACGGGTGTGGAGGTGATAAGGGAATGAAAGCGGTTTTGTTTGATCTGGATGATACTCTTTACGATGTGGAAGAACCGTTTGCCCGGGCCTTCGCGCAGCGGTTCGGATCGACAGAGGCTCCGGTAAAGGGCGTGCTGAAGGCTCACCGGAGGTACAGCGACGAAGTGTTTGAGGCCAGCCAGTCCGGAGCAATCACGATGGAGGAGATGTACATCTATCGGATGCAAAGGGCGATGGAAGATTTCGGAATCCGGATTTCTGCCGAGGAGGCGCTGGCCTTTCAGCGGGAATATGCCCAGAATCAGAGATGGATTACCCTGGATGCGGGAATGGGCAGAGTGCTGCAGTTCTGCCGGGAGAGCGGGCTGTCCATCGGCCTGGTGACGAACGGCGGGTCGGCGCACCAGTGGAAGAAGATTATGCCAAAGGAAAATATCTTTATCTCCGGGGAAGTGGGATTAGCCAAGCCTGATCCGGAGATCTACCGGTTTGCCCGGAAGCGTCTGGGGCTGCAGACGAGAGAGCTGGTTTACGTGGGGGATACCTACAAAAATGATGTGGCCGCGGCAAAGCAGGCAGGCTGGAAGGCCGTCTGGTACAACCGCAGGGAACACGCGCTGCCGGAAGGAGAGCCCCTGCCGGATGGAATCGTGAAAAATGCCGATGAGCTGCTTGCTTATATCAAAGAGCAGAGACGAATAGAGACCGAGGAGGATGCATATGTTTTATGATCAGGTAAAAGAGGCAGCGGATTTTATCCGGCAGCAGATAAGCATTGGGCAGGAGGAGCAGGCAGCGGCAGATACCGGGCTGATTCTGGGCAGCGGCCTTGGCGGCCTGGTGGACGCAATGGAAGGCAGACAGGTGATTTCCTATCGGGAAATCCCGAATTTTCCGGTGCCTCAGGTGGAAGGCCACGAGGGGAATCTGGTCTTTGGCCGGATCGGCACCCGGAAAATTGCAGCTATGCAGGGCAGATTCCATTACTATGAAGGCTTTTCCATGAAGGAGGTGGCCTTTCCCGTATTCGTAATGAAGCTGCTGGGAGTGGAAAACCTGATTGTGACAAATGCCTGCGGCGGAATCAACCGGAATTTTCAGCCGGGCGACCTGATGCTGCTGACGGATTTTATCAACGGTGTTTCCGATAATCCCCTGCGGGGGGCAAACGACGAACGGTTTGGACCGAGATTTCCGGATATGACGGAGAGCTTCAGCCACGCCCTGATCAGCCGGGCACAGAAAACAGCAGAGGAGCTGGGCCTGTCTTATCAGAAGGGGGTGTACGCCCTGTTCCAGGGGCCGTACTATGAGACGGCAGCGGAAATCCGGGCATTTGCCGTTAAGGGCGCGGATGCGATTGGCATGTCCACGGTACCCGAGGTAATTGCAGCGAATTATCTGGGAATGCAGGTTCTGGGAATTGCCTGCATCACGAACATGGCCACGGGAATTGCGGCGGAAAAGCATTCCCATGAAGAGGTGCTAAAGGTAGCGCAGGAGTCCAGTGAGAGACTCTGCACATGGCTGACCAGGCTTTTGCGGACCTGGGAACGGGAATAGCGACGACAAGGAGGACGGGAAATGACAGGCTGGCTGATGAAACGGTACATAAAGGACGATAAGGATTTGCAGGATCCAAAGGTGAGGACAGCCTGCGGAGAGCTGTCCAGCTGGGTGGGGATCATCTGCAACATTTTCCTGTGTGCCGGAAAATTTCTGGCCGGAATACTTTCCGGCAGCGTATCCATTACAGCGGATGCAATGAACAATCTGTCCGACATGTCCTCCAGTGTGATCAGCCTGCTGGGCTTTAAGATGGCGAGCCGCCCTGCGGATGCAGAGCACCCTTATGGCCACGCGAGATATGAATATCTATCGGGACTGATTGTGGCGGTAATGATTATGGTCATCGGTGTGGAGCTGTTGAAAACCAGCCTGGATAAGGCGCTTCACCCTGAGCCAGTGGAATTTGGCTGGCTGACAGCCGGCGTGCTGATCCTTTCCATTCTGGTTAAGCTGTGGATGGCGCGGTTTAACTCCGCTATGGGCAAAAAGATCCAGTCCAAAACGCTGGAGGCCACAGCCGCAGACAGCAGAAACGATGTGATCACCACGGGAGCCGTGCTGCTGGCAGCGGTAATTTCTGCCTTTACCAGCCTGCAGCTGGATGGAATTATGGGGCTGATTGTGGCCGGATTTATTTTGTTTGGCGGGGTGCAGATCGTAAAGGATACGCTGAATCCCCTGCTTGGCCAGGCGCCGAATCCCCTGCTGGTGGAAGAGGTGCGGAAGAAAATCATGCGTTATCCCGGAGTGCTGGGGACCCATGACCTGATGGTGCACGATTACGGCCCGGGACGCCAGTTTGCCAGCGTGCACGTGGAAATGGCGGCGGAAAATGATGTGATGATGAGTCACGACGTGATTGACAATATTGAGCGGGATTTTCTGCGGGAGGATAACCTGCACCTGGTAATTCATCTTGATCCCATAATTACCGGAGACGATAAGGCAAACGATATGCGCAGCTGGCTTGCCGAGCAGGTGCTGGAGATTGACCCGCGTCTGACGATCCATGATCTGCGCATGGTGCCCGGCGTGACCCATACGAATGTGATTTTTGACTGTGTGAAACCCTTTGAGCTAGAGCTTTCCGACAACGAGCTGATCGAACAGATTCAACAGAGAGTAGATAAAAAGTACGACAACTATTACTGTGTGATCACCGTGGAGTCGGGATATGCGGCTATGCCGCATTACGAATGATTCCCCTACGCCCTTTGAGGACTGCGGCGGAGTGCAGGGGGATTATGACCTGCAGGAGAAGCTGAGCAGCCCGGCTGATCCGGAGTATGCCCGGTTAAAGGCGTGGACGGAGCAGCATGCGCATGTTAGAGTATAACCTGAAGCAGGTGAACGAGAACCTGGCACGGATGGCTCTTGGCCGGAAAACGAGCAGGCCGATGACGCAGAAGGAAATCTGGCATGAGGTATGGGAGAAAGGGCTGCCATTTAAACAAATTCAGGGCTTTCGGGAGGTGCTGCTTCAGCAGGTGTGGAACAACACACGGATGATCAGCAACTGCGGCCATACGCCGATAGAGCTGTCCGGCCATGCGGGAAAGGTGATCACCTTTCCGGCGAAAAAAGCAGGAAAAATCTACCCAAATGATCCGTGTCCCTGCGGCTCGGAAAAAAAGGATAAAAACTGCTGCGGCAAGGGCGGCGGTAAATAGGAGGCTGTCATGGAGAAATATGAGGGAATCCAACATGAGTTTGCACCGGTTTTTGATGAGAACAGCCGGGTGCTCATTCTGGGCACCTTTCCGTCAGTGAAATCCAGGGAAATGCAGTTTTACTATGGGCATCCGCAGAACCGATTCTGGAAGGTGATTGCCGGGCTGACCGGAGAGCCGGCGCCCGTCACGATAGAGGAGAAAAAGGCACTGCTGCTGAGAAACGGCATTGCCATATGGGATGTAATTGCCAGCTGTGATATTGTCGGCTCCAGTGACAGCAGTATCCGCAACGTTGTCCCGGCCCGCCTGTCGGATGTGCTGGATCACAGCCCCGTCGAAACCATTTTTGCCAACGGCGGCACAGCCAAAAAGCTGTATGAAAAGTATCAGCAAAAGCAGTGCCGGAGGCCGATTATCGGCCTGCCGTCCACCAGTCCCGCAAATGCAGCGTTTTCGCTGGAGCGGCTTTTGGAGAGCTGGCAGGTCGTAAAAGAAAAGCTATAGCTTCAGGCCAATATCCATGCTTCCGCTGCGGAAGCCCTCCAGGTCCAGGGTAATGTACAAAAAGCCCAGGGCCTTTAGTTTTGCGCAGATTTCTCCGGTGCGTTCCAGCAGCTTCGGAAAATCGGCGGTATCCACCTCAATGCGCAGCACAGGCTCGTGGAAGCGCAGGCGGACATTGTAAAAGCCCATGGCACGCAGCAGCTCCTCGCCCTGCTGAATCCGCTCCAGGACAGAATAATCCAGAAGTGTGTGATAAGGAAGCCGTGTGGCCAGGCAGGGAGTGGAGGGCTTAGAAGCGGTGGAAAGTCCCAAAAATGCGGAAATTTCCCGTACCTCCTGCTTGGTTATGCCCAGTTCCTTTAACGGGCTGTGTACACCCAGCTCCTCAAGAGCAGCCAGGCCGGGCCGGTATTCCCGCAGATCGTCGGCATTCGTTCCGTCGGCTATGACAGTAAAGCCAAGGAAAGCCGCACGCTCCTTCAGGGTCCGGAAAAGCAGACGTTTACAGAGGTAACAGCGGTTTTCCGGATTCTGCCGGATCTGGGGATCCTGAAATTCATCAATGGAAATGACCTCACACATGGCCCCAAGGGAGCGTGCCAGAGAGAGAGCCTCCAAGGTGTCCTTATGCGGGTGCAGCCGGGTTTCCAGAATCAGAGCCAGTACAGGCTTTTTCTGAGGTAGGGCGGCGTTTAGGGCAGCCCTAAGCAGCAGGGTGCTGTCCACACCGCCGGAGTAGGCGATACAGATTCCGGCGTCAAGATAAGTAAAAAAATAGTTTTCCAGCTGCTTCAGCAAATGCTGCGGATTTGTCTCGTTCATTTATTTTTCTCCTGTGCCCGTTTCTTCAGCGTATTGCTGAATACTGCGGTACATGGCCTGAAAGCTCATTCCGTGCTGTCTGGCCAGAGCTACAACGCTGTCATTTTCCGGGTAAAAATAGCATTCCTGTCCATAGGTACAGCATTTTACGTCAGCCATCCCCCAGGGCGTTTCCAGTGCGATGATTTTCCGATCAAGACGGGTACGTCCGCAGAGCCGGTGGCGGATACCAATGGAGGTTGTGTGCAGGAAAATCAGCCGTTCCATAGTGGTCTGCAGCAGGGGCGGGCAGATCACGGTGAGCTGGTATGCCGGGCGGTTTTTCTTCATATAGATCGGCGTCCAGCAGACGTCAAGGGCCCCGGCCTTGAGCAGTTCGTCCATGACAAAGGACATAGCCTCGCCGGAGCAGTCGTCAATATTGGTCTCCAGGACACAGACAGTGTCGGCGGAGGTATTTTCCGCCCGCTCTTCAGGGGGATCCATGGCCTCGTATTCCAGAAGCATGGCTCGGAGCAGGCCGGAGGCCTGGTACTTACGCTTGCCGGCGCCGTAGCCTGTCCGCAGGATGCGGAACCGCTCCGGCATCCGGAAGGAATCTGCAAG
>JAHZHG010000051.1:0-1695 GCA_019420425.1 Clostridiales bacterium | reverse complement strand
CTCCCGTGGGGGTAATCAGCTCGCCCTGAATTCCGGAAAAGGTAACCGGAAGCTGGAATTTCGTAAGAATCGCATTCACCGCCGGAACAGGGACGGGAAGGATGCCGTGCTGGCAGCGGATCTGCCCGCAGCCCTCGGTCAGCCCGCCGATGATGGCATGGTCAAAGCCCAGATTGTCCAGGCAGACAGCCACAGCCGCGATGTCCACAATCGAGTCCACCGCGCCGACCTCATGAAAATGTACCTCATCTACCGGCTTCTGATGAACATAGGCCTCTGCCTGGGCCAGTATGTCAAAAATGCGCAGCGCCAGGGCTTTGGCGCCGGAAGTCATGCCGCTCCGGCTGATGATGGCGGTAATGTCTTTTAAATTCCGTGCGTCTGTATGGTGGTGATGATGAGCGTGACCTTCGTGTGTTTCACGGGGATTGCAGGCATCGGGGGCTGCATGTGCATCGTGCTGCTGGCCGTGTGTATCGGGGGCTGCATGTGCATCGTGCTGCTGGCCGTGTGTATCGGGAGCTGCATGTGTCTCGTGCTGCTGGCCGTGTGTAGTACTGGCTTCGTGCCCATGTCCGTCATGAGCCTCGGAGGTATTGCGAAAATCATACAAATACTGCATGTCGTGATCATGATTATCATGCTCCAGGATTACGGAAAAATCGCAGGAGCGGACGCCGGATTTGCATATCTTTTTGATTTCAATCCGGTATCCCTCAAGGGGAAGGGAGTCCAGGGCTTCCGTCAGCACATGGCGGTCTGCACCCAGATCCAGCAGGGCAGCTACGGCCATATCGCCGCTGATACCGCTCGTACATTCCAGGTATAAGGTCTGTTTATTCAAGGGGCTCCTCCATTCTATATGGTATCTGGTATTTATAGTACCACATGAGATTTTGAACGTCAACTTTGCAGTTCGCACCCAGACTATCCCCCTGCTGCATAGCTGCAAAAGATAATCTTTCAGCAGCTGCCTCAGGCTCAGCAAAGGCCGGTACGCTTTCCCTTGATTATTTTCCCACCAGTATTTATAATAGGTAAAGAGACTGAATGATAGGAGCAGAAAATGGAAATTCAGGAATTATTAAAAAAAGTGAAAAGCGGAGAAATGGACATCCAGGAGGCGGAGCGGTTCTTACAGAAGATGCCCTATGAAGACCTGGGCTTCGCCAAGCTGGATCACCACCGGGGATTGCGCACCGGCTTTGGAGAAGTAGTTTACTGTCAGGGAAAAAGCACTCCCCATCTGGTGGAAATTTACCGCCATTTCGTAGAACGGGACGGGAACATCCTGGGTACCCGTGCCTCCTGCGAACAGTATCTGGCGGTAAAAGAGGCAGTGGATGATGTCCAGTACGACCCCGATTCCCATATTCTTATGGTGCAGCGTGTACGGCATGAGCCAATCGGTCTGGTCGCCGTCTGCACCGGCGGTACATCAGACATTCCTGTAGCCGAGGAAGCCGCCCGCACCGCCGAATACTTCGGAACCCGGGTGGAACGAATTTATGATGTAGGGGTAGCGGGGATCCACCGTCTGCTCTCCAATGCAGAAAGCATCCGCCGGGCAAACTGTGTGATCGCAGTGGCCGGCATGGAGGGCGCTCTCCCAGGCGTGATTGCCGGCCTGGTGGACAAGCCGGTTCTGGCTGTGCCCACATCCGTCGGCTACGGCGCAGGCTTTGGCGGCCTGTC
>JAHZHG010000050.1:2717-11391 GCA_019420425.1 Clostridiales bacterium | reverse complement strand
TAACGTAGATTTTCCGGCTCCGTTTTCCCCCAGCAGGGCATGTACCTCGCCTGCTTTTACCTGTAGCCGCACACCGTCCAGCGCCTTAATGCCGCCAAAATGCTTTTTGATGCCCTTCATCTCCAATATGTATTCACTAATGGAACTCACCCCCTTGTTTCTGATATTATTATAAAATTCCCGCAATTTTTCAGAAAGGTGACAAAAGCCAGAAAAGGAGGAAAAACTCCTTTTCCGGCTCTTTCAATAATAAAAGCTGCTGCATAACGGAAAATTTTCCCGCTTTGCAGCAGCCATTTTTCTTATTCTTATTTATTTTCTTTTTGGTTAAGCCGGTTTATGATCTTTTCAAGATCGTAATCCGGGCTATCCTCTACCGCAGCGTCACAGATCTGCCGAATTACGGACTCCTCCTGCTCCAACATATCCGCAATCTCCTGCACTGTACAGTTCTTCTTTAGCTTCTTGCACACTATCGAAACCAGCTCCATCTGGCGCCCTTCTGCCAGTCCTTTCTCCCTCTTTGCGTCCCTCATTCCGGCCTTCTTCCCTGCTTCTTTCCTCTATATATCTTTCCCATTCCCATGATTTCATATAACTGATCCCAACCTCCTCATCCTGCTTTATTTCTGTTACCAGTCTGCGGATTTCTTCCAGATCCTTATTTTTTACGTTTTCCTGTACACTGTTTTGTATATAGTTTAACATATCCTGCAGCTTCTGGCCAGGCTTTCCCTCTGTGTCTTTTGTATACAGGTAGATTGTTGCCGCCCCATCGTCATAGTCAATCTCCGGTTCCTCGATAAGCCGCGTTTTCGCTGTATAAACCATACGATTTTTCCCAAAGGGATCATAGGGCAGGATCATGATGATTACTACTTTTTTCAGATTCTTGTAGTCTGTGCCGCTCTTCAGTATTTTCGCATCAATCAGCGAGTGGTAGTAACGGGTTCTCTTGGCCTCTAATAGAAATAAATAATTAGATGTGAGTTGTTCTTATTTTTAATAGCATATCATATATTCGTTATGCTTGCAACATATGCTTCATTTTGTGTCTTTTTTCAAACCAAGGAGGGCTCCTTGCGGCCGCCTCCTTCCCTACTGCCAGCCATAATCTGCCTGCCCGCAATCCAGCCAGCGGCCAGTGCCGCCATGTTGTCATCCCGTGCGGAAATCGGCTGCAGCGTCAGCAATCATTTCCTATACACACAGAAAGGCCGCTGCAACCCCTTGCAGCGGCCTCCCCCCAACACATTCCTGTGCCGGAGACATATCCCTTTCAGGTATCCCGGAATTAAGCCGCAGTGCATGCGGCGCATAAAGTATGCTTTTTGCCATCAATAGGATACATTGGCAAAATATTTTACACTGTTTCTGTTATACTTGGGCAGATACAGGTATCCGCTCTGGCTTCCTTTCGTCACCCGTGCGTATACATTGCCTCCGCTGACGTAGACGTATCTGATCGTTACCTTGTCGCCGGCGTTTACCCTGAATGCCGCCTTGCCAGAACCCGGTGCGGTGTAGACATAAAAGCTTCTGATTGCCGTCCAGGTCGTTCTGGAGGTCTGCGCGTCCAGGCCAAGCAGCGGATAGAGTTTTTGCGTCTTGGACAGCGAGGTCTTAGAAACGGAATACTCCTCTCTCCAGTAAAGCCGGCCGATCGGACCGAATGATCCCCGCTGAAGCACCGT
This sequence comes from Clostridiales bacterium, assembly GCA_019420425.1. Taxonomy (GTDB): domain Bacteria; phylum Bacillota; class Clostridia; order Lachnospirales; family Lachnospiraceae; genus JAHZHG01. The sequence continues at coordinate 9,697 of JAHZHG010000050.1, read as the reverse complement.
AAAGCGGTTCGCATTGATCGGAGTAATCATACCCGCAGTAGCGCCTGTGGTTTTACTTACATTCCATCCCACAAATTTGCTGCCGTTATAGCGCATCCAATAATGGGGGGTAATGGAATTGGTTCCCTTATTGTTCGCATACTCCACAAAGTAGCCATTGGTGCCCATCCTGTGCAGCCGAACCACAGGGCGTACCGCAGTTTTATCGGAATATTGCGGACTGTTGTTTACATACAGATAACATGTCCCGCCCGACACTTTGTAATGGAAAATCTCCCGGATGCCGTCACCGTCTAAATCCACGCTGTATTTCTTGTTTGCACTGATGGCCGTGGTGACAACCGAGCTGGCATTGGAAACTGTGGATTTCAGCGCGCCGTCGGAGCCGAAAACGTAGGTCCTTCCGTTGATCTTCTGCGTGCCGGTCACCATCACTCCATTGGAAGCCAGATAATATTTCTTTCCGCTGACCGTCAGCCATCCGGTCTGGCGGACGCCCTTGCTGTTAAAATAATACCACCTTCCGCTGATCTGCTTCCAGCCGCCGCGCACCATCGCGCCGCTTCCGTCGAAATAGTACCACGCCTTGCTCACGCTGTTCTGATACCATCCCGTGCGCATCCTGCCGCTGCTGTCAAAGGAATAATACTGTCCGGAAATCAGCCGGGTAGTGTTGTACAGCATCCTGCCGTTATTATTCTTGTCCAGATAGTACCAGGTGCTTCCGGACTGCAGCCACCCAAACCGCATCTCACCGCTGGGTTCAAAGTAATACCAGTATCCGTTGATCCGCTGCCAGCCGGTTTTCATCCAGCCGTTTGCGTCAAAGAAATACCGTTTTCCGCCGATGGAATAGATGCCGTTCCGGCAATACGTGCTGCCATAGGAATACCACCAGCCGCCCGAGCCCTTCTGCCAGGCCGCCTCCGCTGTTATGTTCGGAAAACACATCACAGCCAGCAGGATAAATACAAACCCGGCCGCACCTGCGCGCAGGCTTTTTGCCCATGATTTCTCTCTCATCTCATCCTCTCCTTCCTTCTCTGCCCTCAGGCAGAACTTTCCTACTTTTCTATATAACTATAGTAGCATACCGGAAGGTTTCTGACAAATTATCTTTTCCTTAATCTTTTACTCCAAACGCCCATGCTCCCTCAGCCGCTCCTTTACCGTAGGATAGCTGTCCAGGTCGGTGTGTGGCAAAAACTGGGCCATCCGCATTTTTTCGATGAAGTCTGCCGCCGCGCCAAATTGAACATACGTAATCTTTTCCCGTATTTCCGCAATCCGCGAAAGGGCGCTTTGATCCAGCAGAAGCTTCTTTGCTCCCGCCAGGGAGGCATTGCCCAGGCAGACAAACTTTTCCCGCGGCAGGTCCGGATACAGGCCGATGGTCACTGCCGCCTCCAGATCCAGATATGTACCAAAGGCGCCGGCCAGATAAAACTGCTCTACTTCATCCAGCGGCAGGCCAAACTGCTCCAGCAGAACAGCTACCATGGTGTGGGCCGCTGACTTGGTGCGGATAAATTCCCGGACATCCTGCTGAGTGAATACCAGCTCCTCTCCGTCCGCGGACTCCTCCTTCCAGGCATAACAGACCGCCAGCTGCTTTTCCGCATTTTCTTCCTCTTCATGCACGCCGTCCACCCAAATGATCCGCGGCGAAGCCTCCTCCCGGAAATTCCCCCGAAAATCAATCCAGCCGTTCAGCAGCATCTCTGCCAGCAGCTCCACAATTCCTGAACCGCAGATTCCCCGCGGCTTTTCCTCTCCGATCACCGAAACGGACAGCTCGCCGTTTTCTATTTTTACCCGCTCTACCGCACCGGGGGCCGCGCGCATACCGGATTTGCTGATTCCTCCCTCCAGCGCCGGTCCGGCCGCCCCTGCTCCGGCCAGTAAAAACTCACCGTTGCCCACCACCAGCTCCCCATTGGTTCCGATATCAATAAATACGCTCAGCCGCTCTTCCCTGTCCATATCCGCAGCCAGCAGCCCGCTGATAATATCTCCGCCCAGATAATTGGCCGCCGACGGCATCAGATACACATATCCGCCCACCGAAAGTCCCAGCTCGTCCCCGCGGATAAAACCCGGAGCCAGGGCAGCCGGCGCATACGGCGTCTCGAATATCGGCCAGGGGAACAGGCCGGCAAACAGGTGAGTCATCGTGGTATTGCCGCCAACCGTTACCGCACTGATATCTGTGGTGGATATTCCCGCTTTCTCTGCCCCGTCATCCAGCAGCTGCTGAATCGTCTTTGCCGTTACCGCCTGCAGCTCTGCCAGATGCTCCGCATTATCCTTTGTATAGAAAATCCGGCTCAGAATCTCTTCTCCGTAGGCAATCTGTCCGTTAAACAGGCTCTCCTTTACACAGGTTTCTCCATCGGTCAGACGCACCAGCTCCATAACTACTGTGGTACTGCCCAGGTCAATGGCCGCCCCATAGTGTGTGTTCGTGGTATCTCCCTTTTCCACGCGCAGGATCTCCTGTGCGCCGTCTAAACAGGCAATCGTCACGGTAACCGCCCACCCGGCCTCCCGGCAGAGCGGATACAGCTGGCGCAGAGCGGCCAGAGAAAAGCGCAGAGCCGGAAACTCTCCCTTCAGGGCTTCCAGGATCCGTTCCCTGTCTCCCCGGGAATCCTCTTCCGTCGGGCCTTCCAGTTGCAAAAACCGTTTCACGCTCAGTGGCTTCATCCTCATCCCACGTCTCCTTTCCCGATCATCAGCTCCTGAACCGCATCAATCCGCGCATTCAGTCCCTCCTGCCGCTCATTAAACAAAAGCCCCTTATTGTACCGGTAATACCGCGGGCATTCCTCCTCGTTCAGGAACCATACCGCATCTGCATTCACGGAAAGCTCGGTGATAAAGATAACCATCTCCTGGCTTTCCCCGAAAGCTGCCTCCATAAAATCAAAGGCATACTCCAGCCGCTCCTTTGCCTCGGCCAGCGCATTTTCCCTCCTGGCCGGTTCCTGCGCAAAAGGAATACGCACCTGTTCAAACGCCCGCTCATGATCATTTTCTCCATCCAGGGCCGCTGCATATTGTTCCAGCAAAGCTGTCGCCTCACGCTCCCGCAGGGCTGTCTCCCTGTCCTTCTGACCGGCCGCTTCTTTTCTCTGGCTTTCCCGCTGCCTGCGCAGAATCTGCTGCTCCAGAATCTCCCTGGGCGATAAATCCCGGCAGGCCGGCTGCTCCAGTCTGGTCTTAAACCGCTTCAGCTCCTCATACAGACTGGCGGTCAGTCCGTCCTGCCGCCTGGCCTTCTGAAAATATTCGCCCAGGGCGCTGAGCAGAAGGCCGGTCACGCTGAGCCGCTCGTCAAAGGAGGCAAACTTCAGCTTTTCCAAAGCTCCCGGCCTTATCGTTCCTCTCAGGATCTCTTCCACACGATAGTCGGTCTTATACTTATAATAAAGCTCCAGATAATTGGCAAAATCCTTGGCAATCTTCGGATGCTGGATATACTGAATAATCACTTCCTGATCCATCCTGAGCTTTAGCTCCTCGTAGGCAAAAATCATCTCGGACAGATCCTGCCAGCCTCTTGCCGTGGCAAAGCGTTTTCCATCCACCGTGGTTTCCATGGAATAGAAATTTTCCTTGTGGATATCCAGATAGGAAATGATGCTTCCATGGATCCCTGCCTGGTACGCATATTCCTTCCAGACGGAAAAATCCGCCTCCACGTCAATCACCTTTACCCGATCCAGCGTCACGACGTCAAATTCCCGGACGGATTTGTTATATTCCGGCGGATTGCCTGCCGCCACGATGATCCAGCCCTCCGGAACCTGCTGGTTGCCAAAGCTTTTGCACTGGAGGAACTGCAGCATCGTCGGCGCCAGTGTCTCGGATACACAGTTGATCTCGTCGATGAATAAAATTCCCTCTGTTTTTCCGCTCTCCTCCATCCGGTCGTATACGGAGGCGATAATTTCACTCATGGTATACTCGGTAACGGAATGCGTTTTTCCGCCATACTCCTTTTCCCGGATGAACGGCAGGCCAATGGCGCTCTGCCGGGTATGGTGAGTAATCGTATAGGAAACCAGCGCCAGGTCACACTCTGCCGCGATCTGCTCCATAATCTGTGTCTTTCCGATTCCCGGAGGCCCCATCAGCAGTATTGGCCGCTGACGGATGGAGGGTATCCGATATTCTCCGTATGCATCCCGGCGCAGATATGCTCCGATGGTATCCTTAATTTCCTGTTTGGCTCTCTTAATATTCATCCCACTGTTATCTCCCTATTCTTTTTGATCCACAAACCGATAATCCGTCCTGAACTTTTTCTGCTCCTCCAGCTCTTCCCGCTCCAGGATCAGCTTAATCGCCCACGGCGGTACCTGCACGTCTGTGTAATCCTCCTCCAGAAATACAAATGCCGTATCATAAACCGGCCGCTTTACCGGATAAATTCCCCGTCCGTCGGTGAAATAAATCAATCCCTTCAGTTCTGTCAGCTCGTGCCGTTCAATCAATTCGTCCACATACGCAAAGGCCGGGCGGAAATCCGTGCCCCCGTTGCCCTCCAGCGTAAAATGCGCCATATACTCCTCCAGCTCCTTACCACAGGTGATTTTTACATCACGTTTCACCGTTTCGTCACACTGGATAATCCGGATATGCACCTTCTGAAAAAAGCTCTCCGACTCCCGCAGGACCTCATAGGTCTGGGATAAAAACGCCTCCACCAGCTCCCCGCTGGTGGACATGGAGGTATCGATCACAATCACAAATTCCCGTATCTTTTTTACCTCCTTTACCTCCTGCGGTTCAATCAGCGGCATATTGCCGTACATCCGCAGGCCCAGGCTGTAAAAGACATAGTCAAAGCTATCGGCGTCTACCTGCACTTCTTCCCGCAGAACGGCAAATTTTCGCAGAAACGCCCGGTAATCATACCTCTCCCGGTTTTCTACCGCAAGCGTTCGTTTAAACTCCTCCGCGCCGGAGGACTGCTCCCGGGCGAATGTCTCCATCTCCGTCTGGGTTTTGCTGCTGATATCCTCCCACTTCTGCCGAACCATAGCCGCCTGCGGCGCAGGCGGCTTCCCCGGAGGCTGGGGCGCAGGCCACGCACTATGGTCATCCACGCAAAACTCTTCCTCCAGCTTTTTCCTCTGCCATGCACGCACACCCTCTGTGGTCAGCACGTGATAAATCCCCTCTGCCGTTATCACCTTCATCCGCTTTTCCAGCTCCTGATAGCAGGTGCGCCTGATCCGGCTTCTCCCCTGACGGATACACCGGTAATTCAGCCCGTCAATCAGATATTCCACCGCCGTATCACAGGCAATCTGCCAAAGGCCCGGCTCCCTGTCCGTGGCCTTGAATAAATGCCGGAACAGGCAGTGATATACCGTGTGCAGATACAGCCGGTTCACCGTTTTTCTATCCCGGCGGTATGCATTTGTCAGAAACGCCGGATTGGCAAAGAGGAGCATCCCGTCTGTCCCCAGTGTATCCGTCTCTGTCGTTGCCTGAAACTCCAGCCCGGACAGCGCCAGATCCAAAAAGCGCATACTCAGATACAGCTCGTTCCTGGACATGACCAAAATTTCCCGGCTGATCGCTTCCATCTGTTCATTTATCAGGTTTCCCATCGTATCCGTCCCCGCTAAAAGGTAAATTCCTTTTTCTTATGTCCAAACCGTCTGTGCCGGATTTCCATTAATATGCTGACTGCCTCTGGCTCCCGGCGCACAGCTGCTTCATCCAGAAATTCTTTCAGCAGCTCCTCCGTAAAATACGCTCGCCCGTCCAGAATTTCCAAAAGCATAAAATCCCTGCGTTCCAGGATATCCTTTATATTTTCCCGGTATTCCCTGCGCAGAAATTCCAGATATGCTGCAGCGGCTTCCTCTCCCAGCTCCCGCGGGTATCGGAGCCGGTACTGGGCCATTCTGATCCTGGTGGACATATATTCCTGGGCCACAGCCAGGGGAAACAGACGGTCGTAGGCGCGCAGATCCACCTTCCGTCCGGCAAAGCACTGCCGGTATTTATATCCGGTTCCTTCGAACTTAATCTCAATAATCCTGGCCGGGGTATTTTCCTTTGATTCCTCATAATACTCCGGATAGACCAGCTTCATCCGGGAGCCGTCCGCAAAATCCAGCCGCACGTCCAGCTCATGGTGCAGCTCGCTCAGTATATCCTTCAGCGCAAAGGACTCCTGCTCGGCCTCCTGTACGCGGATCAGCCCCACCTGATGACAGCCGACAAACACGCCGCCTCCCAGATGCAGCTCACCTCCGTACACGCTCAGCTCTTTCAACTGAAAGCATTGATAAAATGCATAATCCCCGATACGCCGCAGGGTGCGGGGCAGGCTGACATAGGCCACCATCTCCCCGCACACCGGCGTTTCCTCTTCTGAACTGCCTGTCCCTTCCCCGGCTGCTGCCCGGTATCTTGGCTGGTTCGGCCAGCGTACCGTGGGTTCCGGGGCAAAGGCATGGTCTGCCAGTTCCCTCACCGGCAGACCCCCTATCTGCTCCGGCACGCAGACCTCGTCTCCCGTACCGAAGCATCTCGTTATTACAATTTCCTGATTCTGAATAAAATATTCCCAAGCGGTTACCATTTTTCCATCTCTTTCTTCGCCGCGCTATTCCACACTCTTTAAGGACTCCACCATGTCAATCTTTTTCAGCTTAAAGTGCATGACGAAATTGACAAATGCAGAGAAGCCAACCGTGAACAGAATGCTGTACAGAAAGCTTGCCGGCTCAATATTCCTGCCGAACATGCAGGCATCCACCTCCACCGTTACGATAATAAACCGATGCAGCAGTACGCCCACACCGCAGCCGGCCACAGCGCCGATCAGCGTCAGCAGCACATTTTCCCGGTAAACATAGGCCGATACCTCGCCGTCATAAAAGCCCAGTACCTTGAGCGTCGCCAGTTCTCTTCGCCTCTCGTTGATATTGATATTGTTCAGATTATATAATACC
>JAHZHG010000050.1:0-2707 GCA_019420425.1 Clostridiales bacterium | reverse complement strand
GGCAGATACAATTAATACGGCAATTACCATATCCAAACTGCTGAGCATCCGGTCCAGCTGCTCAGCAATAGAGCTGGTGTATGTCACATTCAGCACGCCGTCCAGCTCCAGCAGAGACTCGCCTACAGCCTTTTCCTGTTCTTCTCCGGGCTCCTCTACCACAAAAGCCATACCGGTATACTCAGGCGCTTTTCCAAAAGCCTCCTGATACGCCTCCGGAGTCATATACAGGTAATGGGACATATAGTTTTCACAGATTGCGCTGACCGTCACGCGGATTACCTGCTCATCCTCTGTCAGGCTGATGGTCTCCCCGGCCTTTACGCCCGAGAGGGTTGCCGCCTTCTCAGTAAGAATCACTCCCTCCTTGGCCAGATCATAAGCCCTGCCCGACTCCCGGTCGCGCAAAACAACAAACCGCTCCAGCTCCTTCGTATCTTCCGGTACAAACAGGTATACGTCTCCGTTTTTCTTTTCTCCGTCGAAGGATACCTTTTTCATGTAAACCTCTTTGGCATCCGCGATCCGGGTGTCCTCCTTAAGGGCCCTCCTCACCTCTTCCACCGCCGCATCGCCTGCATCGGGATCCAGGATAACCAGGCCCTGGTACAGCTGCAGCTGCTCGTACTGCAGGGAGCCGATGTTCATGATGGAATCCCGGATGCCAAAGCCTACCAGCAGCAGGCCCATACAGCCGCTGATGCCAAACACCGTCATCAAAAAGCGTTTTTTATAGCGGAACAGATTACGGACCGTAGATTTCCAGATAAAGCCCAGCCGTTTCCAGATAAAGGGAAAGTACTCCAGCAGAACCCGCTTGCCCTGCTTCGGTGCGGGCGGGCGCATCAGCACCGCAGGCGTAGCCGCCAGCTCCTTTGCACAGGACGACAGGGCAGCTCCCAGTGTACAGATGAGCGCGGCTCCGATGGCCATCAGGCTGAATGTCCATTCATAGGGCATCACTACATTGCGCAGCTCAGGGTACATGATTCCATAGGATATTACAATAATATACGGAATCACCTTTTCCCCGATAATTATTCCAAAAACTCCGCCGCCCAGCGTGGCCAGCAGCGCATATTTCAGATATTTTCCCGCGATGGCGGCCTTGCCGTAGCCAAGAGCCTTCAGTGTACCGATCTGTACACGCTGCTCCTCCACCATCCGCGTCATGGTCGTCAGACTGATCAGCGCCGCAACCAGAAAGAAAATCACCGGGAAAACCTTTCCGATGTTGGTAATCCTCTCTGCATTTTCGCCATATCCGGTGTACTCCGCAAAGGCCGAGCGGTCGGAAACGTACCACTCCGGCATCTTCAGCCCGGCAATTTCCTCTTCGCCGTCGGCAATCTTTTCCTTTGCCTCGGCGATCTTCTCCTCGCCGTCAGCGAGCTTTTCTTCATTCTCGGCAATCTCCAGGCGCGCTTCCCGCTTGCCCTCCTTGTATTCCTTCCAGCCGTCCAGCAGCTCCTGCTCTTTTTCTTCCAGCTCCTGAAGGCCGTCGGAGTACTCCTTTCGCCCGTCATCCAGCTCCTTCTGCCCGTCTAAAAGCGTCTGCCGTCCTTCCTCCAGCTGATCAGCGCCATCCTTGTACTGGCTCTCCATGCTCTCCAGCGTTTCCCGGCTGGAATTGACCTGCGCCCATCCGGAATCCAGCTGGCTCTTCGCTGAACTCAGCTGCCCATATCCTGCTGCCAGCTGGGCCTCTCCCTGGGCGATCTCCTGCTCGCTGGCATCCAGCTGAGCTTTGGCCTCCGTCAGCTTTGCCTCCTCCGATGTCAGCTGTCCCTCTCCCTGGGCAATCTCCTGCTCACTGGCATCCAGCTGGGCCTTGGCTCCATCCAGTTGGGTTTTGGCACTGTCCAGCTGGCTTTTTACCCCGTTCAGTTCAGCCTTTCCCGCTTCCAGCTCTGTCCGTCCCGCTTCCAGCGTCGCCTTCGCGCTATCCAGCTCTGTCCGCCCTGCTTCCAGCGTCGCCTTGGCTCCATCCAGTTCTGTCCGCCCTGTCTCCAGCGTCGCTTTCGCACTGTCCAGCTCTGTCCGCCCCGCTTCCAGCGTCGCCTTCGCGCTATCCAGCTCTGTCCGCCCTGCTTCTAATTCCGCTTTCGCACCGTCCAGCTCCGTCCGCCCCGCTTCCAGCGTCGCCTTCACCCCGTCCAGCTCCGTCCGCCCCGCTTCCAGGGCAGCCTTTGTCGTGTCCAGCTCGGCCCTTGCCCCGTCCAGCTCCGCTTTGGCGCTGTCCAGCTCGGCCTTGCCTGCATCCAGTGCGGTCCGGTAGCCGTCCAGCTGTGCCTGGGCATTGTCCAGCTCGGCCTTTCCCGCTTCCAGATCCGGGCGGTTTGCCTCCAGCTGGGCCCATGCCCCATCCAGTTCCGCTTTTTTTCCGTCCAGCTCAGCCTTTGCCGCATCCAGGCCCGCCTGGGTCTGATCGATCTGCGCCTGCCCGGCAGCCAGACTGGCCTCCAGGGCTGAGACATTCTGTGCGGCCGCCGGGATAAGCTCCGCTTCCAAAGCTGCGGCCCGTACAGTATCCTCCTCCGTCGCCGTACCTGCAGCAATCACTTCCTGCAGACCGGCCAGCTCCGTCTGTAAAGTATTCAGCGCTGCGGCTGCCTCATTATATGTACCTCTCGTATTCTCCAGCTCTGCCCGCGAGGCCTCCAGTGCTGTTACACTCGCATTATACTGGGCCATTCCGGCATCGTAT
>JAHZHG010000005.1 GCA_019420425.1 Clostridiales bacterium | reverse complement strand
CGCAGTTAGCGGCTAGTTCGCCGGAGCGTTGCCATCAGCGACGGATGGACAACCTCCCCACCATAGCGGCGTCCGGGTATCCAATACGTATAAAAAGATATACCTTTCAGGCATCCCAGAACTTAGCCGCAGTAAATGCGGCACATAAAGTATACCTTTCAGGCATCCCAGAATTAACTGACTGGCACTGTTTCACTGCGTGGCTCAATCCTGAACCGCAGCCTGGCTCCTGTGGATATACTCCGTTACCTGCCGGACGCAGTCCTCCAGCTTCCCGTTGTTGGAAAAGCGGACGGTGATTCCGGCCTTTCGGATGTTTTCCTCGGAAAAATCCTCCTGATCCGCCAGGAATCTCCTGCACAGCTCATTATAGTCGGGATGCTCCTGGCTCCGTTCCCGCTCCAGCGACCGAAGAATACGCAGGTCATCGGCCACCTCGATATAGAGGGGGATGACGTTTTCTCTGCCAAAGTATTCACGGATGCCGCTGTAGGATTCCAGGGTGCAAAGGTTCAGATAATCATGATGCTCCAGGTCGATCTGGCCATCGTCCACGGTAAAGTATTTCCAAACGCCCTGGACGGTGTGATAGGCGCGCAGCTCTACAATCCTGCCGGATTTCTCCAGTGCCTTCTGCTCATCCCCGCTCACAAAGTAATACTGCACGCCGTTCTCTTCTCCGGCACGGATGGGCCTTGTTGTATACTGGACAAATTTGTGGAGATTCAGTTCCTTTGTCCGCATCACCTCACGGTATACCGTGTCCTTTCCGGTGGCGCTTTTTCCAATAATTGAATAAATCCTTCCCATAACCTTCTCCTGTTATAACTGCTCAGTACCTTCACCGTTGCCATACGGCAGGCGCTTTGGCCTGTTCTGAGCAGTTATTTTCTGTCAACCCATACGCGGATTTTTCGGCAGGCGTAATCTGCCGTCCCCTGAAGCTCATATCCCCTGCTCCGCCATTCCAGCAGCTGGCCGGCCAGCTCATCCGTTATCCGTTCTCCCGGGGCAATAAGCGGGATTCCCGGAGGGTACAGATAAACAAACTCTGCGCTTATCCTGCCCGCGCTCTCCTCCAGAAGAACCGGCTCAGAGCCGCCGTCCATTGCCTCACTGATCGTGCAGACGGACTCGGGGCGGATCATTCGGGCGCTTTTCCCCGGCATCAAGCCGCCGCTTTGCGGGCGGCGCCGGCCCGGCTGCACATCAGCCGCTTTACCATCGGGGCGGCCAGCCTCTTTTTGGCTTTCCACCGGCCGACTCCCGGCTTTTCCTTTGCGTTCCGCCAACCCGCAGTCCCGATCGATCTCCTGCAGTGCCTTTTCCAGCCGCGCAAAGCCCTCCGGACTGTCGCCGACCGACGCTATGCCCAAGCAGTACGCCGGAGCCTCCATCTCCATTTCCAGGTGATATCTTTCCCTGAGCAAACGCCCCAGACCCCGGCCATCCAGGTCGGCGCCCTCCGGAAGCAGGATCAGCTTGGCGGGATCCCATTGAAATACATGCGTTCCTTCCAACAATTCCCCTCCGGCCAGCTTTAAATGCGATAATTTTTCCGCATTGCGGCGGAACTCTGCCAGGCGTCCGGTAAATTCATCCATCAGCCGCTTTCCCTCTTCCGAGGAAAACAGGCTCACCGCCCGGTCAATCGCGGCCATAAACACATAGCTTGGACTGCTGGTCTGATAAATCCCCAGGAAACGCCTGAGCTTCTCCCGGTCTATCCGTTCGCCGTTTACATGAAGCAGCGACGTCTGTGTCGGACAAGGCAGGGTCTTATGCAGGCTCTGGATCACCAGATCGGCTCCCAGGCTGACCGCGCTGTCCGGGAAATACGGATGCAGGCCAAAATGCGCGCCGTGGGCCTCATCCACAATCAGCGGCACACCATAGGCATGGGCAGTCTCCGCAATGCGCTTTACATCTGAAACCACCCCGTCATAGGTAGGCGAGGTAATCAGCACTGCCCGAATCTCTCTGTCCCTTTTTAGGGCTTCCTCCGTTTCTTCCGGGGAGATTCCTCCGTTTATCCCGTATTTCCCCTGACCCGGATACAGATATACTCCGGTCAGGCCCCGCAGATACGCGGCATGGTACACCGCTTTGTGGCAGTTTCTGGCCATCAGCAGCTTTCCCCCGGGCGGCACGCAGGCGGAAACCGCTGACAGCAGTCCGCCCGTGCTGCCGTTTACCAGGTAAAAGGCCTCCTCCGACCCATACAGAGCCGCCGCCCGCGCCTGGGCCTGGGCCAGAATACCGCAGGCATGATGGAGATTGTCAAATCCGTCAATCTCTGTAATATCGATAGAAAACGGATCGTCCAGGGCAAGCAGCCTCCGCTTATGCCCCGGCATGTGAAAGGGATACGCATCCGATTCCCCATACGTTTTCAGCGCCTCGTAAAGCAGAGGCCGCATTTCCTTTTTTTCGTTCATTATTTCAGGTTTTCCGGATTCAGGCACTCCAGCTCAGGCAGCACAAACCGGCCATCCTTACGGATCAGCACATCGTCAAACCAGATTTCTCCTCCGCCGTAATCCTCCCGCTGGATCCATACCAGATCCCAGTGGATTGCGGACTTATTTCCATTATAGGCATCGTCATAGCAGCAGCCCGGCGTAAAGTGAATGCTGCCCATGATCTTTTCATCAAACAGGATGTCCTTCATTGGGGAAAGCACATAGGGATTCACGCCGATGGCAAATTCACCTACGTATCTTGCCCCCTCATCCGTATCAAATACCTTGTTGATCCGCTCGGTGTCGTTCGCAGTCGCCTTTACAATCTTTCCCTTTTCAAAGGTCAGGCAGATATTTTCATAGACAAAGCCCTGATAGGGAGATGGCGTATTATACGTGATCGTTCCGTTAATGGAGTCTCTGACCGGAGCGGTGTAGATTTCTCCGTCGGGGATATTGCACTCTCCCGCGCAGGGCATCGCCGGGATTCCCTTGATGGAAAAGGGGATATCCGTCCCCGGGCCGGTCATGCGTACCTTGTCCGTCCGCTCCATCAGCGCCTTTAACGGCTCCATGGCCTTTGCCATTTTGGAATAATCCAGGTTGCACACATCGTAATAGAAATCCTCAAAGGCATCCGTGCTGGTGCCGGACAGCTGAGCCATAGAAGGAGTCGGATAGCGCAGCACTACCCATCTCGTCTTTGCCACGCGGATCTCATGGTGAACCGGCGTGGAGTACAGCGTATCGTAAAGCGCCATCTTATCTGCCGGTACATCGGCCAGTTCGGAGGCGTTTTCCCCTCCCCGCACGCCGATATAGCAGTCCATCTGATCCATTTCCGCTCCGTCAATCTTTGCCATCAGACGAAGCTGCTCCTCTGTGCAGTTCATCAGCGTCTCCCGCAGTACACGGTTGCTGGTATAGTGGGGGAAGGGCAGTCCGCCTGCCTGGTACACCTCTTTGATCAGCGCCCGGGCCAAATCCTCTGTGTCCCGGCCAATGTAGTGAATATATACCTTATCTCCCGGTTTTACCCGGCAGGAGTAATTCACCAGATTTTTTGCCAGCGTTCTTATCCGTTTATCCATCTTTCTCGTCCTCTTTTCTTTTTTCATTTTCTGCCGTCTATTCCGGCAGGTAGCTGATAAATATATTCCCGGCCTGTTCGAACATCTCTGTGCTGTCGTCCATTCCGCAATAATACGTCTCCTCCGCGCCCGGATCAAGCAGAATCGTGTTGTAGCCGTCGTAGCCGGCGATGATCACCGGCCCTTTGTCCGTCTGTGCCAGCACAGGCCTGCCCTGCCCGACAAAGTAAAGCACACTGTCCAGGGTGCAGCCGCTCAGATCCAGCACCTTCTGCCCGAGGGCTTCTTCCAGCTGAGCGGTATCCATCGTTCCCTGACGAATGGCCTGCGGTATATTTTCCACCGCAATCTGCTTTGTCGTAGGCTTGTTTCCTCTTTCCCAGACATAGGCCTGTGTGTTGGTCACCACCACGCCAACCATCTCATCCGCTCTGCGGATTGCCGCATTGGGATCGGAAAAAACGCTGTCCAGGCCGCCGTGGGCATATACGTAGTACCGCTCCGAACGGCTGCGGTTCGGCTGTATGGACAGGATGTGTGTACCGCTGCTCATCAGCTGCTTTGCCCGTATTACCTGGGGTGTGGTGTTTGTCACCGATGAGCCTACGCGGAGGATGATCTCCTGTTCTTTTCTGGCAGAGGTTACCGTGGACGGCCCATAGGCCACGTCCTCCTCTGCCGACGCATTTACAATATGATCCTCCGCTGCCTCCTCAATGGACGACCCGTTTTTCTTTACCCGGGTCAGCGTCAACAGGTTTTCGGAAAGGCTGGCCTGGGTGACATAGCAGTCTGACGGCTGGTAGTCCTTGACCGGATTTCCCTCGCCGTCCTCGATCACCAGACGGTACATCAAAAACAGCTCGTCTCCGGGGTGGCTCGTGTCGATATCCGACTGCCGGGCAAGCCCATATACCAGATCCTCCTCCATAAAGGCCAGCGGCCGTATACGCTCGTCACTGCTGCTGGTAATCTCCCGGGTCAGTCCGGTTTCCACATCCATCACACAGAGCGTGCTCGACGCATAGGCTTCGCCCTCCTTCAGCCAGGCAAAATATCTGCCGCTTTGGGAAACTGCATGGGTGTTCACCCGCACGCCGGTAATCACCTGTGTGCATTCCCGCGAGTTCAGGTCTACACAATAAACATTTTCCTCCAGCATAAAGTAAAACCTGTCGTTGTTCTCCGTGATATAAGCCAGGGAATCCACATCCATGTTCAGCAGCGCGCTGGATTCCTTAGAGGAGATAAATACCTTTTCGTCCACGGTTGAGGACGCGGCCTCGTAGTAGTACACGCCGATTCCGTTTTCTCCCTCATGGTCTCCCCGGTTCATGTAGCCGCTGACCAGGAAATATACGTCTCCGGAATCCTCCACCCGCAGTATCCGGATCTCATGGTTATCGTAGAAATCCCGATAGTCCATGTTTTCTTTTTGCGGAAAGCTGAATATCTGGGTCAGAATGCCCGTGCCGGTGTTGTATGTCCAAAGCTCGTTTTCCTGCACAAAGGCAAAAATCCGCTGCTTTTCATCATATGCATATATTACATCTTTGTCCGTTAAGCCCAGATTAATACCTTTATCCGTCAAAACATTGTTGTCCGGGTTAAATATCTCACTGGTCGTCCGTTCAAAATCCAGAAGGAATACGCGGGCATCCGTAAAGCGCAGCCGGTAAAATTCCTTTACATTAAATACCTCGGTAATTCCTTCCTCATTCACCGAGGAAATCCGGTATTCCAGCACCACAGAGGCCGTGTTTTCGTTAATTTCCTTCAGGCAGGGCGTGGGCTTGTGGTAAATCTGCGGGTTCAGCGCGTTCCACATCAGCTGTTCCACCGTATCGTAGATGTTCATGTAGGCCAGGGAGGTGTTGTCGCCGGTCGTCTCCCCTGGCTCTACCGCCGCTCCCATAACCTCCTGATCCGTCTTGTTCACGCACCGCTCATAAAAGCCCATCACATAACTCAGATATTCGGCAGTATGCAGACCGTCCTCCAGCAGGATCCGGGTATAATAGTAAACTGTACGTCCTCCTGCGTCCAGCTGCAGCTTTAGTACATATTCCTGGTTCATCAGGATTTTGTTCTGCAGCTCCAGGGTGGCGTAAATATAGTCCCCTTCTTTTTTCAGCTTCACCACCTTGGTATTTTCCAGCGACTGCTGTCCGTCCTGGGTGATCACCTCGTAGGAAAGGCTGTCTACCGTGGAGCTAAACGGCTGAATCTGAATCTGGAGCTGGCGGTTGCTGTTCAGCGGGGTCAGCGAATCCCGCATATATACCGGATCCATCTCCTCTGCGTAGCCGTGCAGGCAGTTAAAGCTGGTGGTTCCATTCATCATATAGACCAGCGGGAACGTAGAGCTGCTCATCCGCTCGGAAAAATCCGGCGTCCTCTGGTTGATCCAGCGGCTGAACCCGATGAGGGCAACGATAAACACCACAATCAGCACCACAATATGCACGATAATATTCCGAATCTTTTTCAAATAAACCGCCATTCGCTATTCCTCCCCATTACTGCAGCTCGTCCTGCAGCACTCCTGCGGTGTATCGCCCGACGCGGCCTCTCCCTCTGTATCCGACAGCAGACGCATCAGCGTAGGCTCTGCCGAAAGTGCCTGAACCAGTTCCCTTCTCCTGGCTGCCGCCTTCTCCCCGGGGCGGCGCCCGGTATATATTCCGCGTATCAGGATATTTTTCGGCGTGTGCTCCATGTCGATAAATTCCATCACCTGTACCTGATAGCCCTGCTCCTCCAGGCAGGCGGCCCTCAGTCCGTCCGTGATCAGAGCAGCCATGCGCTCCTTGATCAGCCCATACTGTAAAACCGGGGACAGTAGGTCATTCTTTATCTGCCCGTTTAGCTCATGCTGGCAGCAGGGCACGGACAGGATTGCCTTGGCTCCCCATTTTACCGCCTTGGCCAGGGCGTAATCCGTAGCCGTATCGCAGGCGTGAAGCGATACCACCAGATCTACCTGGCTGACCCCGTCGTAGGATGCGATATCTCCTTTTAGAAAGGTAAGCTTATCGTAGCCATATTTTCCCGCAAGTCCGGCGCAGTGCTCAATCACGTCCTCCTTCAGATCCAGGCCAATCATCCGCACATCCAGCCCCTGCAGGACGTTCAGATAATAATACATGGCAAAGGTTAAATAGGATTTGCCGCAGCCAAAGTCAATCATGGTCAGCTGACGCCCCCTTGGCAGCTCCGGCACCACATCCGCCACGAACTCCAGGAAACGGTTGATCTGGCGGAACTTGTCGTACTTCGCCTTCAGCACCTTCCCCTCTTCATTCATTACGCCCAGGTCGATCAGGAAGGGGACAGGCACGCCCTCCTCCAGAAGATACGTTTTCTTCCGGTTGTGGGTGAGATCACGGGTTTCCATTTTTACCTGCCGCAGCTTTTTCTTCACCGTCACCTTTCCTTTTTTGCTCACCAGGACGCTGGCCGTGTAGTCCGTCGTGTCCACCTGGAGCTGCTTGAACTCCCGCTCCAGCCACAGAGAAATCTGGGCGATGGCCTCGGCCTTTCCATAGTTTTTGTGAAATTCCTTCTTTCCATCCCAGGAAGCGGCCTGAAACATCACATTTTCCTTCAGCTTCAGGGGACGGAGTTTTATTTTCTTTATTGACGCGGCCGCACTGCGCTGTCCGCTGATCACCATATGCAGCAGGCTCTCCCCGAGGGCGTCGGCCAGCAGCTCGTATAATTCTTCCATAATCTAATCCTTTTTCCAAAATATCACGTTTCTGACTATCCTATATTCTACCGTTTTTTCGGAAAAAGCTCAACAGGTTTATTGCAAATTCTGGGATGACTGAAAAGGACACCATTCCATTTTCTAATTCTCTTAAGAACCAGCTAGCCCTCCACTAAGTTATCGTCTCGCAATACTAGTCACTCTCACTATTCGCTGCATCCGGACAAACATTAAGCCCTCCGGGTCGTATAATCTACTGACCCGGAGGGCACCGATAATCCTTTTTATTTCAGTCAGGGAGCCTGATCGCAGACTCCCGCACTCCCTCCGCCCACGGTATGGAGGCTGCCGCGCCAGGCCTCAGCACGGCCATTGCGCTGGCCACGGTGGCCCGTTTCATGGCTGTCTCCATATCCTCTCCGCGGATTCTTCCATCCAGATAAAATCCGGTGAACGTATCCCCGGCCGCAGTGGTGTCCACAGGCTCTACACGGCAGGCGCCGCATCGGCACACGCCTTCCGGCCCGGATACAATGGCTCCGCTGCTGCCCAGCGTCAGCACAATCTCTGTCCCGGGCAGTCTCTCCCGCAGTATCCGGGCGATCTCGTCATAATCCTCCGCACCGCTCAGCATCCCGCCCTCGATCTCGTTGACCAGCAGCCAGGACAGCTTTTCCAGCGGGTAGGAAAACACCTCTTTGCCCATGGGGGCCGCATTCATCGCCACCCGCAGTCCCTTATTCCAGGCCTGCTCGATGATCTCGCCCACCAGGTTTGTCTCATTCTGCACCAGAACCACATCCTGCGGCTCCGCTCCTTCAAGTACCTCGTCGATATACTCCTCCGAAAACCTGCGGTTTGTGCCCGGGTAAAGCAATATGCAGTTCTGCCCGGTTCTGTCCACCTGGATAATCGCATGGCCCGTCCGCTCTTCCCTAACCCGGATATACTCCGTGGACACGCCTTTCTCCTCTAAAAGCTTCACCAGAAACTCTCCGTCACCGCCCACAAAACCGGCGTGATACGTCCGCTGCCCCGCCTTTGCCAGTGCAACCGACTGATTCAGGCCCTTTCCGCCGCTGCAGATCTGAAAATCCAGCGACGCACAGGTTTCTCCCGGCTGCAGAAAATGGTCTACCTGATAAACATAGTCAATATTCAGGGAACCGAAGTTAATCACTTTCATGGAAAACCTCCTTTCCTCAAAAGCTGACTCCGGAAACCAGAATCACATTTGCATAAGACGTGCACTCTCCCGTACGGATAACCGCCCGCGAATCCTCCGTCAACCGTTTAAACTTCTCATGAGGAACGTAATCCACTGCCGTCTTTTCTGCAAACCGTTCCAAAATTGCTTTGTGCATCTCAGGCGATACCTTCCGTATCTCCTCTGCCAGAATAATCCGCTCCACGCAAAGCTCTGTCAGCACCGTATCCAATGTCTCCAGAAAGCCGGGCACCCCGTGCGTCAGCGCCAGATCGATCCTTTGGGCCTCTCCCCGGATGGGAAGGCCGCAGTCTCCGATGGTCAGCGTATCGGTATGGCCCATTTGGGAAACCACTGCGGAAACAGATGAATTTAATAATTTTGTCCTCTTCATGCTTTTTCTTCCTTCCTGTTTTTTCCTGTTCCTCTAAGCTTCTGTCTGCTCTTTACATCATCCACGTACACCGCGCACAGGATCACGATGCCCTTGGCAATATACTGGTAAAAGCTGTCCATGCCAAGGAGGTTCAGCCCGTTGTTGATAATCCCGATAATCATTGCGCCGATAATCGTCCCGAAAATCGCTCCCTGTCCTCCCGCCATGGAGGTGCCGCCGAGTACAACCGCTGCAATCGCGTCCATCTCCGTTCCTGTCCCCAGGGCCGGCTGCATGGAGGAGTTACGGCTGGTTGCGATCAGGCCGGAAAGGGCCGCACACGCTCCGCAAACGGTATAAATCACAATTTTAATCCGCTTAATATTAATTCCGGCAAACTGGGCCGCCTTCAGGTTTCCGCCGATGGCATAAATATGTCTGCCCATCCGCGTCCGGCTAAGCAAAAGCACAGTCAGGATGATGACAATAATCATATAGATCACCGGAAACGGCAGCCTTCCGATGGAGCCGCCGCCAAATTTTAAAAATGCATCATCCGTTATTCTGGACGTAGCTGCCGCTGTAATTACATAAACCATTCCACGCAGTACGCTCTGCATGGAATACGTAACAATAAAGGGAGGCAGATTTGTATTCGCCAGAATCAGTCCATTGACCAGGCCGGACGCAGCTCCCACGGCAATCGCCGCCAGTAAGGAAATCCCGAACGGCACCCCCGCCAGGGACAGGTAGGAGGCCACCATACCCGCCATTGCCATCCCTGACCCGGTAGATAAGTCAATTCCTCCGGATATCAATACCATGGTCATCGCGCAGGCGATAATCATATTCGTAGAAATCTGCCGGCTGACATTGAGCAGGTTGATCGGCTTTAAAAAAGACTTTGTCGTAATACCCAGTATCACAATCAAAAGCAGAAGAAAAACCAGCTGCCCTGCATAGTTGTACAGCCATTGGCCAATTACTTTATTTTTTTCCCTTGATGCGTTATTCCCTGTTTTCTCCATACCTTCACCCCTAAACGTTCACCGCGTATCTCATAATTTCTTCCTGGGACAGTTCCTGCTTTTGCAGAACTCCGGAAATCCTGCCCTCCCGCATCACAATCACCCGGTCGCTCATGTTGATGACCTCCGGCAGCTCGGACGAAATCATAATGATTGCCATTCCCTCTGCTGCCAGCTTGTTCATCAGCTCATAAATCTCTGCCTTTGCTCCCACATCGATTCCCCTTGTCGGCTCGTCCATGATCAGCAGCACAGGCTTTGCCGCCAGCCACCGGGAAATCACCACCTTCTGCTGGTTTCCTCCGGACAGGTTCTGAATGTAAGCAGTCTGTGCCGGCGTCTTTACCGAAAGCCGGCGGATGTACTCCTCCGTAATCTGACGCTCCTTTTCCCCGTCCACGCGTATGCCCCGCATAAACTCTCTGAGCACCTCCAGAGTCAGGTTAAACCGCACAGACTGAAGCCCGAACAGGCTCTCCTCCCTCCGGCTTTCCGGAATAAACCCGATGCTGCACGCGAATGCGTCCGACGGCTTTTTAATCTCCCGCTTTTCTCCGTTTATCCAGACTTCACCCGAGGTTTTCCGGTCAAAGCCAAGGAGCGCCTTCATAACCTCTGTTCTCCCCGCGCCTACCAGTCCGGCAAAGCCAAGGATTTCCCCTGCCTTTACCTCGAAGGAAATATCCTCCACCTTTTCGGAGGACAGCCGCTCCACCTTCAGCACGGTTTTCTCCAGCCGGTTGTAGGTTCTGGTATAGTAATTGACTACCTCCCTGCCCACCATCATGCGGACAATTTCGTCATTGCTGACCTTGCTGACCTCTCCGGTGTACACCGACTCTCCGTCCCGAAAAATGGTTACCCGGTCTGCGATCTGCTCCAGCTCGGACAGGCGGTGGGAAATATAGATAATCCCGATTCCCTTTTCCTTCAGCATACGGATACTGGCAAACAGCGCGTCGATTTCCCGGTCGGAAAGAGAGGAGGTCGGCTCGTCCATGACGATGATTTTCGCGTTGAAGGAAATCGCTTTGACAATCTCTACCATTTGCTGCTGGGCAATCGTCAGCGTGGCCACCTTCCTCCGGGCGTTCAGCTCCAGGCCCAGGTCATCGATGAACTGCTGCGCCTGCCGGTACATCTTTTTTGTATCGATCAGCCCGTGCCGTTTCGGCTCCCTGTTGATAAAAATGTTCTCCGCCACAGTAAGGTGGGGTACCAGCACCAGCTCCTGATGGATAATGTTGATTCCGTAATCCCTGGCCGAGAGCACGCCGCTGATTTTGGCCGGCCTGCCCTCGATGAGAATTTCCCCCTCATCCTTTGGATGAATCCCTCCAAGGATGTTGATTACCGTGGATTTTCCCGCGCCGTTTTCCCCCACCAGTGCAAGGACCTCCCCTTTTTTCAGATTCAGGTTTACCCCCTTCAGCACGTACACGCCCGGAAAACGTTTATGGATGTTGTTCATTTCCAAAAGGTATTGTTCCATAATCTTTCTCCCCGTCTGCAAAATCCAAAGTTGCCTCTGCTGATCTCTGATGGAAAAAAATGCGGAGCCTGAACCGGCTCCGCATTCCTGTTCCTTATGACCAGCTCTCTAAATCAAATTCTTCAATGTTGTCCCTGCTGATCATCCACATGTCAACCTGGCTCTCCTTCTCGAACTCTCCGCCCGTGCACACAGCCTGTGCTACCTCGAGGGCATTGTTTGCCAGATCGATGGGGGAATATACCATAGTTGCGGTCAGCTCTCCGTCAGCGATGGACTGCTTGCCTGCCGGTGATCCGTCAAAGCCGATGATAATCTGGTCGTCATAGCCCAGCTGCGTGCACGCACTGTAGCAGGAAAGGGCCGTGTTATCATTCAGGCATACAAAGCCGCAGATTTCCGGATTGGCAATCAGCAGATCCTCGGTATAGGAGGCAATCGCGCTCAGATCGGTACAATCCTTTTCTACGATCGTTACGTCGTCCCGTCCCTTATCCTTCAGGGCATCCGCTACGCCGGTAAACCGGTCTGCAATAACGGAAAGGATCGAATAGTTCAACCCGCCGATCACGGCATCCTCGTCCAGGACTTCTGCCAGGTACTCGCCTACGGTATATCCTGCCTGATAGCAGTCAGCCGTTACAAATACGTCTACCAGGTCCTGATCCTCTTCTGCAACCTTCGAGTCTACATCCACGACCTTTACGCCGGCATCCACTGCGGTCTGCAGCGCCTGGCCCAGCGCTGTTGCATCGGCCGGAAGTACCACCAGCACATCAATATCCTGCACCACCAGGTCTTCAATCTGGGAAACCTGGTTGGAAGCTGTGGAGTTGGCATCCGTAACCACTACCTCACAGCCCGCCTTTTCTGCAGACTCGGTAAATGTCTCTGCAAACTGTACGGCCCAGGTCTCTGACTGGTTGTGCATCGCCAGACCAATTTTCAGCCCATCTGCAGCCTTCTCCTCTGCCAGACAGGTCATTCCTCCTGCAACGGTACTGAGTGTTGTCGCTGCCGTCAGCAGCATTGCGGTAAGTTTTTTCATGTTCTTCCCTCCCAAATGAATATACATCAATAGTTTTCTATTTTAACAGCGCGCGGGCCGTCAAAATCAACAGCGGATAAACCTGCAGATCACATCCAGTGCCTCAAAGGTCTCCTCGTACGTCCGCAGGATAAATGCGTGGGGCATGCCTTCATAGACATGGCACTCCACGGGTACTCCGGCGTCCTGCAGACGCTTTGCGTATATCAAACCGTCGTCTAGCAGCGCGTCGCATTCCGCCTCAATAAACAGCGCCTCGGGCAGCCCCTCCACACGCTGTGCCAGCAGCGGGGAAACATACGGATCCTTCACCTCTTTTTCCACATCCGTTAAATACGCGGTCAGCATCGGCGACGGCCCGTCGTCCGTAGAGCCCACCATGGCGTAAACCTCTGCGGATTTCTTTGGTATCGTTCCGGAAAAATCCAGCGCCGGATAAATCAGCACCTGCCGGGCCAGCGAAAACTCCTTTTTCTCCCTGGCCATCAACGTAAGCGCCGCCGCAAAGTTTCCGCCGCTGCTGTCTCCGCCGACCATCAGCTTCTCCGGATCAATCCCCTGGTCCGCCGCATGGTCATGCAGCCATTTTACCACATCGTAGCAGTCCTCCAGTCCAACCGGGAATTTCGCCTCCGGAGCCAGCCGGTACTCCACGCTGTACACCTTTACTCCGCTCTTTGCCGCCAGATAAGACGGGACAAAATCGTGGGTTTCCACGCTGCAGGTCATAAATCCGCCGCCATGCATAAATACCAGTGCCGGCGCTTTGTCCTGACTCTCTTTTCTCTGATAAACCTTAACCGGAATAGCCTCTCCGTCACGGACGGCGATCGATATGTATTCCTTTACCAGCTGGTCGTCCACGCTGTACGGGGCGGTGATCGAATGATAAAACTCCTCCTCCTTCGTCACAATCTCCTTCCGCCTTTCCGGCTCAAAGCCCGTAAAGAAATCCGGCTCCAGATTCACCTTTTCGGCCAGCTTTCCGTATTTACACGCTACAATCGGTTCAAAACTTGCCATAATCCCACCCTTTCTATACGGAATTCCGCACAATCAGTTCATATTGCAGTTCCTTGGAAAAAAGCGGCGCATCGTCCAGAATGTGATCGATCAGCATTTTCGCCGCAACCCTGCCCATTTCGTAAGCCGGCTGGTTGATTGTCGTCAATGGCGGGGACAGGAACCGGGAAAAATAGATATCGTCCATACCAATAAGCTTCAGCTCCTCCGGTATGCGGATTCCCCGCTCCTGAGCCGCATTGATGGCTCCCACTGCAATCAGGTCATTCCCGCAGACGATTCCATCCACCGTCCTGTGTCCGGAGAGAATTTTTTTCGTACCCGTATATCCCGTTTCCACATCATAGTCCCCGCAGTGAACCAGCTCTTCATCGACGGAAAGCCCATGCTTCTGCAGCGCCTCACAGTAGCCGTCATAGCGGTCAAGCACATTCCCCCGCACCGCCGAAATAAAGGCAATCGTTCGGCAGCCCTTATCCAGCAGGTAGCTGGTAGAATCAAATATTGCAGATTTTGTGTCGATGAACACCCTGCCGATCTTTTCGCTTTCTGCTTCTACGTTACGGTCAACCACAACGATGGGTATCCTGCTGGCCAGGTATTCCTCGAACTGACTCTTCTGCAGCGCCTTTGTAAAAATCAGCCCGTCCACCATCTTGGTCTTTAAAAAGGAAAAGCACTCCCGCTCCCGCTTTGGGTCATTATCCGTATCACAGAATACAACAGCAAAGCCCATATTCTTCGCCACATCCTCAATTCCCCGGGCAATCTCCGGGAAAAACGGGTTGGAGATATCCGGCAGAATAAAGCCGATGGTATTCGTCTTTTTCACCTTCAGGCCCTTTGCCAGGGCATTGGGCTTATAATTGTATTCATCAATCAGCGCCAGTACCCGCTCTCTGGTCGCGCTGCTGATGTGTCTGTCCTGCCCGTTGATGATCTTGGATACTGTAGCGGTGGATACTCCGGCATACTCCGCAATATCTTTCATCGTTACCATAAAAACCTCCAGCTCTCGCTTTAGGTAATCGTTTACCTATGCGCATTTCGCCCTTCGCTTTTGCTTTCCAAGAATCGTATTTCTTTAGTTAATCGATTACCTACAAGATAAAAAATATTATACTAAATATATATCATGAATACTACTTTTTTTCAATATAAATAGTAACCAAGAAATTATCTTTATTTTTGTCGATTAGTTCCAATATTTTTCTTAATTTTATTTTCCCGCCCAATGCAAAAAAGGATCACAAAAAACAGCAGAGATTTTACTCCCTGCCGTCTCCTGTATTCTCCTTAATAAAACCGCCTGCAATGCCTCCTTCTGCATCTGCGCCTGTGCATTTCATTTCCCAGCATAACGCTGATCAGGTCGCTGAGCCAGTTCTGATCCGGCGGGTATCTTCTTCTGCCCTCCTGCATGGACAGTTCCTCATCCGGCTGATTTTCCTCTGTCACCGGATACTGCTCCTTCATCTGCTCATAAATCGAGCGTACAATCTGCCGGAGCATCAGCTGATCCGGCTGCTCATCGTACATCATACTGCCGTCGTACTCCATCTTGTCGCATTCATCCTCCACCAGCCGCTGCACATCCCGCGCCACCGCCGGGTACATCGCCATCATGCGCTGAGCGTCCCGTTCATTCTCCTGCTCCTCCCTCAGCGCCCGCGGATACGCAAACATCTGATAAAACGGCATAGGAAATCCTGCCGGCATCCCATTTCCGCCTCCGGCCATATCCATTCCGCCGGCCATCGGAGGATATGGGGAAAATTGATTATATCTGGAAAAATTGTCCATATTCAGTTCCTTATCCCTTTTCTTTATAATATATGTAGAATCGGCGGGAGTGTTTATCCGGCGGGGTTTTAAAATCTAATGAAAGGCATTATAATATTTAGGAAATAAATGAGGATAAAAATCGGTGATAAAGGAAGAATATCAAAATCGAATGATTGAATCCCTCACGGATAACATCCATGCGAAGCCTCTCTTGACATTGCCTGTATCCGATGATACAATGGGACGCGTAAAACCCGATGTGGATTTTTCTGGATTAGCCATTTTCGCCACACAATTACCTGCCGGTAGTTGTGTGGCTTTTTTTATAATCATGAACAGGAGGAATCAACCGATGAATAAAACCTTTATGAAAGAAAAGCCTGTACTGCCGCTGATCACGTCCATGGCCCTTCCGATGGTAGTTTCCATGCTTGTCAACTCTTTGTATAATATCGTTGACAGCCTCTTTGTGGCGAAGATCAGCGAGGACGCGATGACTGCACTGTCCCTTGTCTATCCCATCCAAAACTTTATCAATGCGGCCGCTATCGGCTTTGGCGTGGGAATCACCGCAGTGATTTCCTTTTACCTGGGCGCGGACGATGAGGTAAAGGCCAATATGGCGGCTACACATGGCCTGGTTCTGTCCGCGGTACACGGAATTTTGATGATGCTTGGAAGCATCTCAGTTATCCCTGCATTCCTGCGGATGTTCACCTCCTCAGCGCAGGTCATTGACCTGGGGATACAGTATTCCACCATTGTTTTTTCGTTCTCTCTGATTATTTCCCTGAGCCTTGCCTTTGAAAAAATTTTCCAGTCTGTGGGTAATATGAAGGTGACGATGATCAGTCTGATCTGCGGATGTGTCGCAAACATTCTCCTGGATCCTCTTCTGATTTTCGGGCTTGGCCCGTTTCCTGCGCTGGGGATAAAGGGGGCGGCTCTGGCCACCGGAATCGGTCAGGTGTTTACGCTGGTCATCTATCTTACGGTTTATTTTACCCTGCCCATCCGGGTAAAGCTTGGCCGGCGTTTTCTCGTCCGGGACAGGGCTCTCGATTTGCGGCTTTATTCGATTGGCATACCGGCGATACTGAACCTCGCCCTGCCATCGCTGCTCATTTCTGCCCTGAATGCCATTTTGGCCGCATATTCCCAGATTTATGTGGTAATCCTTGGGATTTACTATAAGCTGCAGACCTTTCTTTATCTGCCGGCCAATGGAATTATCCAGGGAATGCGTCCCTTAATCGGATATAACTACGGCGCAGGCGAGCATCAGCGGGTAAAGCAGATTTACTCGGTGACCCTCTGCATGAGCGCAGCCATTATGGCGTTGGGAACCCTGCTGTGCCTGGCCATTCCCGACCGGCTCATCGGCCTGTTTACCGAAAACCAGGAGACGATCCCGGCCGGACAGACTGCCCTGCGCATCATCAGCGCCGGTTTTATTGTCTCTTCCGTATCTGTAACCTCCTCCGGCGCTTTGGAGGGGCTTGGCAAAGGTACGCCGTCTCTGGCCATCTCCCTATTCCGGTATGTAATCCTGATTATTCCCGCCGCATTTGTGTTAAGCCGGGCATTTGGCCCTGTGGGTGTGTGGAACGCATTCTGGATTGCGGAAGGCGCTGCGGCGGCAATCGCTTTTTTCATCTATCGAAAATCCGTCAGACTCCAATGATTCCGGGAAGCTGACCGGTTATTCTCCCTCGCAGTCCATGCGGATCATCCGCAGCAGCTCCCGCGCCGCCGTTCCCAGCGGCCTTCTGGGATCGCGGATCAGACAGATATCTCTTTTGGGCAGGCTTTCCGCCAGCTGTACGGCGATCACCTCTCCCTTTTCCAGTGCAGGCGCCGCCAGCTCCTCCGGCACAAAGCCGATTCCCAGATCCTTCATAATCACCGGCAGGATCATGTCGGCAGTGGCCAGCTCAATATCCGGACGGTACTCCAGACCCAGTCCCGCATACAGCTCTTCATAGTAGGAATAGGTCATCGTCCCCTCAAGCAGGCTCACCAGCGGATACTCGGAAAGCTCGGACAAATGACAGGGAACGTCCTGAAGCTGGGAAAACCTCCGGCCTGCCACCAGAATATCGGAAAATGATTTTACCCGCGTGGTCTTTACGGTAGACGGCAGTCTCGCCGGGGTGGTGACCACCGCCATATCGGTACGTCCGGCCAGCAGATCCCCCACCGCCAGAGGCGTGGAGTTGTTGGTGATTTTCAGCCGGACTCCCGGGTATTCGCTGTGGAATTCATTCAGCTTGTCCAGAAGGAAGCAGTGCAGAGCCGTCTCCGTCGCACCTATGGAAACCGAACCGCTTTTCAGCCCTACCGCACCGCTAAGCTCCTGCTCTCCCCGCAGAATACTCTCATATGCCGGCGCCACACGCTCATAAAGCAGCTCTCCCTCCGGGGTCAGCGTAACGCCCCGCTTCGACCGGATAAACAGCCGGCAGCCCAGCTCGTGCTCCAGATTCTGCATACTCCGTGTCACGGAAGGCTGGCTGGATACCAGCACGTGGGCTGCCCGCGTAAAATTCTGGTATTTCGCCACATAATAAAAAATACGGTAATAATCCAGATTCACTGCCATTGTATATCTCCTTCACCGCTTACTTATTCTGTGCAAAAGCATAAGCTGCCTGAACCCAGCCCATAAGCTCCTCGTCAATTTCCTCTGCACTCTGTATAATCACATGATGCGTCCACCGGTTCGGATAAGGCTCCACCGCCTGGAAAATCCGCGGAGACTCCACCCGGTGTCCCAGTCCAAACGTGACAATTATACATACCTCCGGCCATCCCTTCCTTCTGCGGACCGGCAGGGATACAAAGGCAAAGCCGTATTTATTGAAAAATGAAATCTGCGTTTTCTGGATTTTTATTCCCACGGCCGGATACCTTTCCCTAAGCTTTTCTGCAAAAGCTTCGTACAGGGGCAATGCCTGCGGCATACGGTCAAAAAATTGCAGCTCGGCCATCGTCATAAGTACTTCACCATATACAATTCCGCCTCATACGCGCCGCTTTTCAGGCGGAATCCTTTCTCCAGTCTTCCCCAAAGCGTAAAACCGGCCTTGCGGTACAGGTTCAGGCCTTTTTCGTTTGTGGCCAGCAGGCTTAGCTCCACCTGGGTAAAGCCCATTTCTCTGGCCATGTCTATGCAGGCAAAGGTCAGCTCATTTCCAAGTCCCAGGCCCCAGTACGGCTCCAGCACGGCAATGCCGAAATCTGCCCGGTGGCGCAGCTTCATCCGTTCGCTGAAGGGGCTTATGCTGGCGTTGGCCGCCAGGCAGCCGTCCACAAAGGCGGAGATCTGAATGCTGTTTTTACTTTCTCTGTTCTTTTCCAGGAACTCTGCTTCGTGTTCCGGCGTCTCCCGGATTTCTTCAGGGTATCTGCCCACAAATTCTGTCTCCGCGGACATGGCAATCATATAATTCACCATAGCCTCGGCATCTGCCGCTCCCGGGCTTCTCAATACGGCAGTCCTTCCATTTTTTAATTGAATTTCCCGTTCCGGATAGATCATTGGTTTTCTCCTTATGGTCAAAGGTCCGGTTTCCCGAAAGAAACCGGACCAAATTTCTATCGCTACATCAGGTTCTCCGGATTCAGCGCCTCCAGCTCCGGCAGGATAAACCGGCCGTCCTTACGGATCAGCACATCATCAAACCAGATCTCTCCGCCGCCGTACTCCGGCAGCTGGCAGCAGATCAGATCCCAGTGCTGGGCAGAGTGATTGCCGTTTTCGTTCCGCTCGTAGGAATTGCCCGGCGTGAAGTGGAAGCTCCCCACCATTTTTTCATCAAACAAAATATCGCAGATCGGCCGGGTCACGTAGGGATTACAGCCGATGGCAAACTCGCCCACGTATCTGGCTCCTTCGTCGGTATCAAAGATTTCATCCATTCTGTCCGGCAGGTTGGAATCGGCCTTAACGACCTTTCCGTCCCTGAAGGTCAGGGTAACGTCCGAATAAACCGCTCCGTTGTATGGGGACGGAATATTATAGTGGATCACTCCGTTTACGGAATCCTTCACCGGCGCTGTGGAAACCTCTCCGTCGGGAATGTTGCACTGCCCATGCCAGGGCCATACGCCGATTCCCTTGATGGAAAAGGTCAGATCGGTTCCGGGGCCGACGATGTGTACCTTATCCGTCCGCTCCATCAGCTTCACCAGCGGATCCATAGCCTTTGCCATCTTATCGTAATCCACCAGGCAGGCCTTGAAATAATAATCCTCAAACTCTCCGGTGGACATGCCGGCCAGCTGGGCCATAGAGCTGTTGGGATAACGCATTACCGCCCATTTCGTGTGATTGCACCGCTGGGACAAATGCAGCGGCCCCCAGTACTTCCGGTTATACACATCCTGCCGGGCAGGCGGCAGGTTGTCCCACTCGTGAATATTTTCCGCGGCGCGCACGTCAATATACGCGTCCATGTTTTTCATTCGATCCAGCTCATAGGAGGTAATCGCTTCCATATGGGCGTCATCCGCTCCTGCGATCAGTGCGCCAAACAGCTGGTAGTCAAACTGGTGTACATACGGCTCTCCGCCTGCCTTGTACGCCTCCTCCACCAGCGCTTTCACCAACGGCTGGGCATCGGGATCGCCGTGCAGCTCGATCAGTACCTTTTCTCCCTTTTGCAGATATACCGCCTTATTGATCAAAAATTGCGCAAATCTGCGGATTCTGATATCTTCCATCTTATTTTCCTTCCTTTCCCACAGCTCTACAGCAGGTTTTCCGGATTCAGGCAGGACAGCTCCTCCGGCACAAACCGGCCGTCCCTGCGGATCAGCACATCGTCAAACCAGATCTCTCCGCCGCCCCACTCCGGCGTCTGCAGGGAAATCAGATCCCAGTGCTGAGCGGAATGGTTGCCGTTGCTCGCATTGTCGTAGGAATTGCCCGGCGTAAAGTGGAAGCTGCCCGCCATCTTTTCATCAAAGAGAATATCCAGCATCGGCGAGGTAATGATCGGATTTACGCCGATGGCAAATTCACCCACATACCTGGCCCCCTCATCGGTATCCAGAATCTGATTCATTTTTCCGGTCAGGTTGGATGTGGCGTCTACGATCTTTCCATCCTTAAACTCCAGACGCACATCCCGGAACACCTCTCCGCCATAGGGCGAGGGTACGTTGTAATAGATAAACCCATTCACGGAATCCTTTACCGGGGCGGTGAGCACCTCTCCGTCGGGGATGTTGTTTCCGCCGTTTGAGCTAATTACCGGGATTCCCTTGATGGAAAAGGTCAGGTCGGTTTTCGGGCCGACGATATGTACTTTATCTGTCCGCTCCATCAGCTCTGCCAGCGGCCTCATGGACCGGCCCATCTTGTCATAGTCTACCAGGCAAGCGTTGAAATAAAAATCCTCATACTGTTCAGTGGACATGCAGGCCAGCTGGGCCATGGCCGCATTCGGGTATCGGATAACCGTCCATTTCGTGTGGTTGCACCGCTCGGACAGGTGAATCGGGCCCCAGTATTCCTTATTGTAAATGGCCATCTTATCCTTCGGCACATCGTTCCACTCATGGATGTTTTTGGACGCACGGATATCCACGTAGGCATCCATGTCCTTCATCCGTTTGATCTCATAAGACGCAATGTTTTTCATATGCTCCTCGCTGGCGCCCTTGAGCACGGCTGCTTCCAGCTCATAATCAAACTTCTGAAAATAGGGCTTTCCGCCGATGGCATATGCCTCCTCGATCATGGCCTTGGCCAGCGGGGCGGCCATGGGATCGCCGTGCAGCTCGATCAGGATTTTGTCTCCCGCAGCCAGCCCCACCGATTTCTGAATGATAAATTTCGCAAATTTGCGGATTCTCGGGTCTTCCATAATTTCCTCCATCTTTTCTGTACTAACTAAAGCCGTAAAAAGAATACTCCTCCGGCACATTCCCGCGCCGGAGCGCGGTCGCGGCGGCGACCGTTTTCCTTAGCGCAAAGTACCCTCACTTCACTGGGACAGGCTCTGCGCTCCCCCGGAGGGTTTTGTATCATAGGTGAAAAAATGTGCTATAATGCAATAAAGGGGAGAATGTCCTTCTCCCCTCATTTCTATCTGTCCTTACTCTGCCCAGTGATAGTCATACATAGAATAAGATTTTGCATTCTCGCAAACAATATCGGTGCTGTGCGGGATCGCATATTTATCTACATACAGCGGTACGAACGGAACATCCTGCTCGAACTTATCGATCATTTCCTTGATGATTTCCTTACGCGCATCCGGATCAGCCTCTCCGCGGGATGCTTCAACCAGTGCGTCCATATCCGGATCGCTGTAGAAGCTGTAGTTTGAACTTCCTGCGTTTGCGCTGTATAACGGGCCTGACAGCACCTCATCGATATCGTAGGTCTGTCCAACCCAGGCTAGCGGCAGAATCTCTACCTTTCCCGCCTGCATCTCTTCCAGGAAAGCTGCACGCTCCATCGGCTCACAGGTTGCGTTCAGGCCAATGTTCGTCAGCACGCTCTGCAGCCATACGCCCAGGGTTGCATACGGCTCCGTATTGTAGGACTTAACCGTAACGGATGCGCCTTCCATTCCGCACTCGGCAACCAGCTCTTTTGCTTTTTCCAGGTCATAGCTGTAGCCATACGGAGAATCGTAATCCGGGTTACCGGACATCTCTGCTCCGATATCGCCCGGGTAGCTGATCAGCTCGCCCATGCCATCTGCTGCAACCATCAGCGCCTCTTCCGGGTTAATTGCATAGGCAACAGCCTGTCTCATCCGCACGTCAGAGAAGATTCCGTCCGGAGTGTACATATAAACAGCCTCGTTACGTCCGCTGACATATTCTTCAATTGCAATATTTTCAGCAGTACTCAGTGTGCTGTACGCCGTACCGGTGATCGGGTTAAACCACAGGTCAATGTCGCCGGTCTGCAGAGCAACTACAGCGGCGTTGGTGTCCTGCATTTCGTGGAATACCACTTCCTTGATCGGAGCCTCTCCGCGGTAATAATCCGGGTTTGCCTCAAAGGTCATAGAAATGTCTCTCTGCCAGTCCGTTACAATGTACGGTCCGCAGGACAGGGTCTTTTCCGGGCTGGTTCCGTACTCATCGCCCCACTGCTCATCGCCGTGCGCCGGCATGATGGAGCCATACATGCTGGTTGCCAGGTTGGACAGGAATACCGCATCCGGCTGGGTAAGCTTCATGACTACGGTATACTCATCCGGAGCCTCAACTTCGCCCAGGTCTGAGGTCGTAACCGAGAAGCCCGCGGCTTCCTTCAGCATATTCATGGTAAATACAACGTCCTCAGACGTAAGCGGCTCGCCGTCGGACCATTTTACGTCCTGTCTCAGATGGAAGGTCAGCTCGGTGGAGTCCTCGTTTACCTCCCAGCTCTCAGCCAGTCTCGGCTCATACTCGCCGTTCTGGTTCTTGTACACCAGCGTATCGGAAATCTGCGAATACGCGATTGACTCCGGAACTCCCGGCGGGTGCAGTCTCTGAATCAGGCCATCCGGAATTGCTGTGTAAGCAATATTGATGGTTCTCTCTTCTGCTGCGGACACGTTGGTCACTGCGCCTGCAGAAGCCAGAAGTGCACAGCTAAGCGCTGCGGCAGCTGCTTTTTTCATTGTCTTTTTCATATTTCTCCTCCTTAGGATTAGTTATTATACAAAACGCATGCTACTTCATGTGCGTTTTCTACCAGTTTTAAGGGTACGTCTGCCTGCGTGCATTCCGGCCTGCAGTGTCTGCAGCGGCTGGCAAACCGGCAGCCCGGCTTGGGATTGATGGGGTTGGACACCTCGCCGCGGATAATCTCCCTGTTCTTCTTTGCCCCCGGCACCGGCTGGGGAATCGCGGCCAGCAGAGCCCTGGTATAGGGATGCATGGGGTTTTTAAACAGCTCATGGGCGGGCGCCCGTTCCACGCACTGGCCCAGATACATAACCATAATCTCATCCGACATATGGCGCACCACAGACAGGTCATGGGTGATAAACATATAGGTCAGTCCCAGCTCCTCCTGCATATCCATCAGCAGATTGATAATCTGCGCCTGAATGGATACGTCCAGGGCCGAAACCGGCTCGTCACAGACAATAAACTGTGGATTTAGCGCCAGCGCACGGGCAATTCCTACTCTCTGCCTTCTTCCTCCGTCCATCTCATGGGGATAGGCATTGATAAACCGCTGATCCAGTCCCACCTTTTCCATCAGATAGACTACCCGGTCTACCAGCTCTCCCTTGGTTTTATATACATGGTTGGATACCATCGGCTCGGCAATCAGCTGGAATACCGACATTCGGGGATTCAGGCTGGAATAGGGATCCTGGAAAATGATCTGCATCTTTGTCCGGTAGTCCTTGCGCTCGGCCGGCTTCATTTTCAGCAGATCCTTTCCTTCAAAATAAATTTCTCCGGAAGTAGCCTCAATCAGTCCGATCATTACCCGTCCAAGGGTAGACTTGCCGCAGCCGCTTTCGCCTACCACGCCAAGAGTACGGCCCTGATCAATCGTGAGATTGACGCCGTCTAC
This sequence comes from Clostridiales bacterium, assembly GCA_019420425.1. Taxonomy (GTDB): domain Bacteria; phylum Bacillota; class Clostridia; order Lachnospirales; family Lachnospiraceae; genus JAHZHG01. The sequence goes on along the minus strand of JAHZHG010000005.1, from coordinate 4,908 downwards.
CGCATGAAGCTGCTCTGTTTTCGACAGCTTGAAATATTTCTTCAGATCTACGGTCTTAATCAGCTCTGACATCCTGTTCTCCTTTCCGCATCAGATTGCATCGTATTTTGTGCGTACCGTCCTCATAGCAGTAAACCTCGCCTGACTTGCAGGCTTCTGTACACTGATGACAGCGCGGATGGAACCTGCAGCCTTCCGGCAGATTTGCAGGGTCGGGCATCAGCCCGTCGATGGGCTTTAGCCGCCTGCTCTCCCCGGTCAGGCTGGGAATCGCATGAAACAGGCCTACGGTATAGGGATGATGGGGCTTTGACTGGTCAAAAATCTCCTCCAGCATTCCGTATTCTACAATCTCTCCCGCATACATAACCGCAACCTTGTCACAGGTCTCGGCCACAACGCCCAGGTCATGGGTAATCATGATCATCGAGGTGGAGAGCTTCTGCTTCAGCTCATCCATCAGGTTCAGCACCTGGGCCTGGATCGTCACATCCAGGGCCGTGGTCGGCTCGTCTGCGATCAGCACCAGGGGCTGACAGGCCAGGGCAATGGCGATGACGATTCGCTGCTTCATGCCGCCGGAAAATTCGTGGGGATAATTCACCTTTCTCTTGGCCGGTATGCCCACCAGCTCCAAAAGCTCGTCCACACGTGCCTCCAGCTCTTTGGCAGACTTGTTGTCATAGTTGTGAATGTCCAGGGATTCATAAATCTGCTCGCCTACCGTCAGCAGGGGGTTCAATGCGGTCATCGGATCCTGAAAGATCATGGATATGCAGGCTCCGCGGATCATCCGCATTTCGTTTTTGCTCTTCTTCAGCAGATCCTCGCCCTGATAGAGAATACTTCCGGATTCGATTCTGCCTGTCCGTTCCGGCAGCAGCTGCATAATGGCCAGGGCCGTCGTCGTCTTTCCTGCTCCCGTCTCTCCCACCAGGCCGATGGTCTCTTTTTTATTCAGTGAAAAGCTTACCCCGTTCACCGCATGTACAATCCCCGCATCGGTCTTGTACACGGCGGTCAGGTTGTCCACTTCCAAAATTTTTTCCCTATTATCCATATTCAGCCACCTCAGTCTTTCAGTTTCGGGTCAAGGGCATCCCTTAGGCCGTCGCCCATCAGGTTCAGCGCCAGAGCGGTAAGACCGATGGCAATACCCGGGAATACAACGATATACGGATACATGGTCATAAACTGCTTTCCTTCATTCAGCATAGAGCCCCACTCCGGAGTAGGCGGCTGTATACCCATACCCAGGAAGCTGATTCCCGCCGCATTCAGGATCATCGTACCAACAGCCATCGTCGCCTGTACAATGATCGGCCCGATCGCGTTGGGGATAACGTGCTTGATAATGATCTTGTAGTTCGGCGTGCCGCAGGCTCTGGCCGCTTCAATATAATCCTGTCCGACAACAGACAAAATCGCCGCGCGTACAATACGTACATAATGCGGGATATTGGCGATCATCATGGCCAGCAGTACGTTAATCAGGCTGTTTCCCATAGCCGTTACAATGGACAGCACCAGAAGCATCAGCGGAATACTCATCACCGTATCCATGACACGTCCGATCACCGAATCGATCTTGCCGCCGTAAAAGCCGGCAATCGCACCCAGGAGGCCGCCCACCGTGATACCGATAGCCACCGCGCCGATACCTACCAGCAGGGAATTTCTGGAGCCATGGACAATACGTGCAAAAATGTCGCGTCCAAAGTTGTCCGTACCAAACCAGTGGGCTCCGCTGGGCCCCTGCAGACGCTCCATAATGTTCTGCGTAAGCGCCGTATCATAGGACACGATCACATCTGCCAGAATCACAACCAGCATAATGATCGTAAAGACAACCAGTCCGAATACGGCTGTTTTATTCTTTAAAAATCTCCGCCAGATATCGCCCGCCTGGCTTTTTTTCTTCAGATTAATCTGTTCTGATCTTTTACTCATTACCTTATCCCTCCGCTACTTTCTCATATACCTTGACTTGATACGCGGGTCAATATAGGCATACAGTACATCCACAATCAGCATCAGTATAGCAGTAAAGGACGCCAGCATAACCGTCGCTCCGGTAACCAGCGGGACATCCTTCGTCCGGATGGCCTCAATAATCAGGGATCCGACTCCCGGAAGGGTAAATACCGTCTCAATGGTAACGGTTCCGCCCAGCAGGCCTCCGAAATTGATGCCCAGCACGGTAATCACCGGGAGAAGGGCATTGCGCAGCGCATGGCGCATGATAATCTTGCTTTCCTTCTGGCCCTTGGCCCTGGCTGTGCGGATATAGTCCATACGGATAACCTCCAGCATGGAGGTTCTCGTCATACGCAGCTGGGAGGCCAGAAACGGACAGGCGGTGGTAATCCAGGGCAGGATAAAATGCTTCAGATCTCCCGCGCCAAAGGAAGGCAGCCAGCCAAGGTAAAGGGAAAACAGCAGGATCAGCATCATACCAATCCAGAAGCCCGGAAACGAGGCCAGCGCCATCGCCACCGCCGTTGCTGTAAAATCCAGAAAGCTGTATTGCTTCACCGCAGAAAGGATACCCACCAGCGTACCGATCACTGTACCGATCAGGATCGCTCCCACGGCCAGCGTAACGGTTACCGGCAGACGGGCCATCAGCTCGCCGGAAACCGGCCGGTTCGTTTTCCAGGAATTTCCCAGATCACCGTGAAGCGCATCTACGATATAATTCACATACCGAACCAGAAACGGGTCATTGTATCCCAGCTCGTCATTTTTTGCTTCTATTTCCTCCCGCGATGCACGCTCACCGAGAATCAGCGTTCCGGGATCGCCCGGTGTCAGATCCATGATGAACAAAACGATAAGAATTACCGCCAGCAATGTGGGAATCAGCATCAGAAGCCTTTTTGCTATGTATTTCAGCATGTCATTTTCCTCCCATTCCCTCTTCCCGCTCCCCCAAAGCCCGGGGCGCACGTTTTACTTTACTCCAATAAAGCAGTTTGAAAAACATAAAGACGTTATTTTCCATGGAAAACAACGTCTTTTCCATATCTGCATCTTATTTCGCCGGAATCACCTGGAGTTCCTTCGTATAGTGATTCAGCAGCTGCACGCCGTCATCCGTAACCATGACCAGATCTTCAATTCTAACGCCCATATCTCCCGGCAGATAAATTCCCGGTTCAATAGAGAATATCATTCCGGGCTCGGCAACCAGAGGACTGGAAGGAGACACATCGCCTTTTTCATGAACCTCACTGCCAATGAAATGGCCCAGGCGGTGGGTGAAATATTCACCGTAGCCTGCCCCGGCAATGATATCACGGGCCGTCCTGTCCACCTCACTTAAGGGAACGCCCGGGCGGATAACCGCTTCTGCTGCCAGCTGGGCCTTCAGCACGGTTTCATACACCTGCCTGTGCTCCTCGCTAACCTCGCCAAAGAAAAAGGTTCTGGTCATATCGGCACAGTATCCGTCGGCTATACAGCCCACATCAAGCAGTACACAGTCTCCGTATTTCAGCTCCGTATCGTCAGGCTCGTGATGGCCGCATGCCGCATTGGCGCCAAAGCCCACCAGCGGAGTAAAGGAATACCCGTCTGCGCCCAGGCTGCGGTAGATATCCAGCAGCTGCTCCGCAACCTGCTTTTCCGTCACGCCCGGACGGATCAGCTGTTTAAACTCTGCCATAGCCGCGTCATTGATGGCGGATGCCCTGCGCATCTTTTCCTTTTCCTCTTCATCCTTGTGCGCCCTTACTGTGTCCATGCAGACAGAAGCCGTACGGTAGCCGACAGCCGCCTTCAGCTCCATCAGCCGGAGCAGAAATCTGGCCATCATGCCGTCGTCTACGCCCAGCTCCTTTTCGTGGTCAATACAGGTATTCAGCAGGGCCGCGCCGTCCTGTCCGTCCTCATACCAGAGGATTTCAATGCCACTTACCTCGTCCAGGGTAAACAGCCGGTTCGCAATCAAACGGTGGCCGCCGTTTTTATTCAGGTATAATGCCCAGAAGCGCTCCCATGGCTCTTCGTAATGTCCGGCAAGATAATTTATCGAATGGGGATTGGTGATTACCATCTGTTCAATTCCCGTCTTGTCCATTTCTTCCAGCACGCGCTGTAATCGTTCGCTGTTCATGCTCTTTCTTCCTTCTTCCCCATAATATTTTGTTCGCATTTCGCGAAAACAGGCAAAAATTTAAGCTTTTCCTGCTTTTTTAAAGAACTTTGTTCATAAATATACTATAGTTCGACCTGTTTTTCAAGTACAAATTCTGGATGGGGCCCGGACGCCGTGGTTCAGCCCTCCTCCTGAAGCCTGCGGATTGCCGCCATAGTGACCTGATAGTCCGCTTCCACATCCCTGAACAGATCCGTTTTCTCCGGTTTTCCACCCGACCGCAGCTCCTCTGTCAGACGGCTGCTGGATTTATACAGCCGGTCAAAGCCCAGGTTCTGGCAAATGCCCTTTATTGTGTGGGCCGCACGGAACGCCTCCTCGCCGTTTCCCTCCTCCAGCGCCCTGCACAGATTGGCAAAGCTGTCGTCTGTCAGAAACTTAAGCACAAATTTCCGGACAATCCGCTCGCTGCGGAGGCGCCCGATTACTTCGTCATAATTTCCGCCAAGGGCAGTAAAGCACTCGCTTAACGTCATTTATTCTTCTCCTTTCCCTTTTGAGCCGCCGTCGATCGGTGAAATTACGGAAAGCATTTCCCGCATGGAATCATTATAGAACTGATACTGTCCCCGGCCTGACCGTTTTACGGTATAGAGGGCCTGATCCGCACATTGGAACAGCTGCTCATACTCCCTGCCGACATCCTCCGTCTTTGCTACGCCAATACTGACAGAAATCGTAACCTCGTCATATTTTCCGGTCAGCCGGCGGAAAATGCGCGCAATCACCTGTTCAAGGTCATTTGTATA